>JBAXMM010000007.1:0-16205 GCA_037134295.1 bacterium | reverse complement strand
TCTGGTGTTGTAGTTGGTGTTAATAATAGCACCGCTTCTGGAAGCACTTGGGGCGATCATATGGGAGTAAATATTTGGCCTACGAAATCAAACATCGACAGGGTTAATGCTACTGGCATGAAGTGGGTCAGGATATCTTGGGAGCTCGGCTGGGGCCCAACAGCAAGCGGAGAGGATGTTGCTGCCAATGTCGCATATGCGCACTCGAAAGGCATAAAAGTACTTCAGTCTTGTCAAAAAACTCCGCATAGCTATAGCTCGGCAGATGTTACATCTTTTGCTAGCTACTGCGCTAGCTGGGTAGATAAAGGTGTCGATGCCATAGAAATCGGAAATGAGTGGAACCACGCTCCTTTCTGGGGCTCGTGGCCAAATGGCAACTACGCCCTGCAAGCACAGATTTCTGATGCCACCAGTACGGCTATTAGGGCAAAATCTGCAACAATGCCAATAATGAACTCTGGCTGGTCGCCCGAGAACCAAGACCTTCACCCCTACGATATACCCCAGCAAGCCATGGCAAGGTTGCTCGATGCATCTGGCACATTTAAGACCGATGGCAATATCATAGCGACGCACCCATACGCTTATAACTGCAATAGCCCTCTTTCTTGCTCCTACCCTACCCGTAAAGATTATAATGCCTTTTTGGCGACGACCGACGTTTATCAGGCCGCCAAAACCAGAGGCTACGACCGATCCGTATGGATGACAGAAATTGGTGGGCCATCGGGTGGAATCAATTCAGCAACCGGACTGTGCTTCAAAAATCTATACACAGGAGCGTGCTTTACTACAGAAACCCAAAGGCAGCTGTTTGCAGACTACATCACGGGGGTTAAAACTCTTAGAATAGGCGGGACGCCAGTCGAGCTGATGTTTTGGTCTTCCTTGGTAGATGGTGCTAGCGCCACAAATGCACTTGAGCAAACGGCTGGGCTTTATTATAGCAATTGGACCATTAAGCCTGCTGGACAGGTCGTTGCTGATCAGGCTACTCAGCCCTGGTAAATAAAAACCGACTTGGTGCAAAAGCACCAGGTCGGTTAAATAATATTTAGAGTCTAAGCTCCCTTAATGCTGATTAGCGTTTGCTTGATGCAGTTAGCTAGCTCCACTACGCTGCGCTCGATGGTACCTAGTGAGGACTTTTTTTCTAGCTCATGAGCAACTACTAAATTGGGTTTGACGTCCTCGGCTTTTAATTGCTTACGGACTCGGGCCAGTGTGTCTTTGAGACTACTGGCAGCACCCATCAAAACCCTATTTTCGTTCTGCGCTTGAGATAGTTCTTTTTTTAGATCAGCTACGACCTGATTACTAGATACCTTTAGATCATCTATCTCAGCCTGAATTGATGCTAGGGTTTCATTAAAAGCACTGAGGAGCGGGCTATCGCCATCTGTAATGAGTTTGTATGCCACTTCGCAAATCATATACTCGGCTATGATATCGAATTTTTCCTGGCCTAGAATCTCTAGCATCTGGGCTAGTATACCTTGGGCGGCTTCTTTCTGAGCTTCAATAGCAATATCGATTAAGATCATATCTTTTAGCGGCCACAAGCCATTTGTGTTCTTAGCGGTACTCTTTATCAACATTCCCCCCGGGATTATTATGTGGATGTAGTGTATAAATTTATACCATAGCGAGTATCTGCTGTCAATCGTGCTAAATTTTGTTACAATACTATTCATGGCAAAAATAATTGATGGCAACAAAATAGCCCAAACCATTCTGGACGAAATAGAGCTAGAAGTAGATGATTTGAAACTGACCGGAAAAGTCCCTAAGCTCGTAATTGTCAGCTACAACCCTAGCCTAGCTTCAAAGACCTACATAGGCCTGAAACTTGCTAGAGCCCAAGAGATGGGTATAGCATGCGAAGCTCTAGATTGGACTGGCCAAAGCTTAGATGCCTGCATGTCGGCTATGGCTGCCCTGTCAGGTAATCAGGATGTTGATGGTATTATCGTTCAGCTCCCCACTCGTGGCCTAGAGGGTTATCAAGAGCTGCTCAATGCCATACCCGCTAGCAAGGATGTCGATGGGCTCAGTGATCAGTCGCTAGAGTTGCTTCGTGCAAACTCAGCCAAACTCATCCCTGCTACGCCACGGGCCATTTTAGAACTCATCGCGCGCTCCCAGATAGATTTGCAAGGCAAAGCGATTGTCATTATTGGCCAGGGCAAATTGGTCGGCCTACCGCTGTCGGTAATTATGAAAAATAAAAATCTTGATGTTGTCGGAATCGATATAAATACAACCAACGCTAGTCAGATAATAAAATCTGCCGATGTTGTGATTGTTGCAGCCGGACAGGCCAATTTGGCAACCGGCACAATGATAAAACCAGGCGCAGTAGTTTTGGATGCCGGAACCTCTGAGCAAAACGGTGAGTTAGGCGGCGATGTCGAGTACTCTAGCGTTGAGCCCGTCGCTTCGATGGTATCTAAGGTGCCTGGCGGTATTGGCCCTGTTACGGTGGCCTGCTTACTTCAAAATGTCGTTGAGGCATCAAAAAACTCACAATAAATAATTACTGTGAGTTTTTTATTCTTCATATGGTGCCGCGAAGAAGACTCGAACTTCCACGCCTGATATATTAGGCACTAGCCCCTCAAGCTAGCGTGTCTACCAATTCCACCACCGCGGCATAAACTTATAAATCTAAAAACTATTGAGCTGTGTTATTATATCTGATTTTGGGTTATTTGATAAGCCTCTAAGAGAACGACGCCAGCCCTGGCAGGTGTTCCAGGAGGTGCTTCATCGAATACTCTTTGCGCAAGTGCACCATGCCATACTCCTTGGTTGAGCCTAGTTTGCTTCTGGGGTTGAGCAGGTTGTTTGGGTCGAACAGCTTTTTGACTTGCTTGAAGAGCCCGTATGTTTCTGGCCCATACATCTGGCGCAAGTAAGACCCTCTCATAATGCCATCGTTGTGCTCCCCAGATATGCTCCCGCCTAAGCTCAAGACCATCTTATAATATTCATCGCTCAGGGCATAGACCTTGTGCCGGTCGCGGATATTGCCGAGGTCCATAAATGGCTGGATGTGCAAATGCCCGTTGCCAGCGTGCCCCCAGATTGCATCTTTAACCTTATACTTATCTAAAATTACATAAGCTTTCTCTAAGAAATCTTCGAACTTATCTAGTGGCACAACTCCGTCTTCGATAATCGGTAGGGCTTTTTTGGGGCCCTGTTGGGTCCATATCAGCGCTGCCGCTTGGCGGCGGATTTTCCAGAGCTGATCTTGCTCGAGCTTGTTTGAACTAATTTTTTGCTGGTAGGCGTATTTTTGTAAAATTGTGTTGGCTCGTTCGGCACTTTTGGCCTGCACTTTTGGCTTGATATCATCAAACTCAACTAGCAAAACAAACTTTGGCATTTGCTCGGGCAGGAGGTTTTTGATCGTCTCGGGGTGCTTTTCTAAAACAAACTTCAGCACATTGTCATCAACTAGCTCCTGAGCACTCGGTGCCAACGGGGATATCTCAAAAACTGCCTGCTGCAGCTTTTTGATGCTATCAAAATATCCTACCAAAAGAGTGGTTTTAGGATTATAGGCCACATGAATAAGTTTTGCTTCGGTTATTATTCCTAAGGTGCTTTGAGACCCGACAAAGAGCTGCGAGAGATCAAAACTTCCATCCTTGCGCTTGATATCCCACAAATCATAGCCAGCTGAGTTCTTGGATGTCTTGGGTCTGCTAGCCTCAATGAGTTGCTTGTTGTTTTCAAGCAAATCGTCGAGCTCGCGATAAATTTGCCCTTCTAGGTCCTGGAGCTTTTTTTTCTGCTTGAGCTCTTTTTTGTTGATACGACTAGTCTCTATGACATCACCGTTATACAGCACTACCCTAAGTGAATCGACGTATTTGCGGGTTGCTCCGTACTTAAGAGTTTTTTCTCCGGACGAATTGTTAGCTATGGCTCCACCGATCGAGCAAAAATCCATACTGGCGGGATAGGGTGGCAAAAAACGTCCATGGCTATTTAGAACATCTTCAAGGTTAGAGTAAATCATTCCTGGCTGGACCGTAACAGTTTGGCTGTCGATAGCTACTAACTTTCGCATATGGGCCGGAAAGACAATGCTAATTCCCTCCGAAAGCGAGCCTCCTCCTTGGTCAGTTCCCTTGCCTCTGGCTGTAACTGAAAGGGCACGATTGCTGTCGAGTAGGTTGTAGTTAAACCTAAGCGTCTCGATTACATCTTTTTCATTACGGGGATAAACTACTAGCTTTGGGGTGACCTTAAAAATACCTCCATCGGTCGAGAAATAGTCCCTGGTTTGGGTATCGATTGCGACTTCTCCGTCAAGTTTTTCTTTTAAATCCTTAAGTATGTTGCTCATACCTAATAGCATAGCAACTTTAGCCAATATTAAAAACCCATTTGACTTATTTTATTAGTCAATTAAAATAATACATAAGTACAATGAAGCGGCCAGCAAAAAAATCAACAAAGCCATCAAATAATTATCCATCATTTAAGACATCTCTTTCGAAAAAAACTGTCATTATTTCTTTTTTAACTATTTTTGTTATAGCTGGGCTATACTTCGTTTATAGCTCATTTGCCGCCAGCGGTATACCTGTTTTTGGTACCGACCCAGACTTTTGGCGCGACAAAATTGGCTACTGTGAGTCTGGAGGACGATACGATAGGATTGGCCCTAGCGGCCATACGGGCAAATACCAATACGATTCTGGAACTTGGCGCAGTGCTGTTGGTGCCGAACTTGCAGCACAATACCCACAAGCCTATTTAGCACCTGGTGATATTCAGGAAATGGCATTCAATAATACATTTGCACAACGCGGAACCCAACCCTGGAATGCTAGCTACCATTGCTGGATCAAAGGAACTACCTTTGCACAGGCCAATTCCGAACAAGCTGTTGCCGGACTGCCATCTGCCCCGATACTACCAGCCAACCCATTCGGATTGCCATCTGAATCCTACAATGTGATAATCAGCGGCAAAATAACCCTAAACGACCTGCCGCTTGCCAATGTCAAGCTCGATACCTGCATTAACGGAAAGACCGCCGTTACTAATACGGAGGGGCGATATAACATCACTATACCGCTAGATGCCTCGTTTTGCATTAGACCAATCGAAGGTATTCCAGCAGGTGCAAAACTAACTAGAACCAATAATAATATCGAAACGAATGACAAGCCTACCTACGAAAATCAAAGGGCTGGTGTCGATACCTACCACAGCATATGGTATCTTTTTAGGCCAGAGTTCAATTGGGATAGACAAAATGATACTGGCTACAACTTTTACTACACCAAATAATAGTACTACCTAGATTTTATATACCAATCATATACATTATAAAAGCGATTGCTAGGCTCAGCAATTTTATTGGCATCAAAGCCCCTTACAAGCTCGCTCTGCGGATAGTTATAATAAGGACTATAAAGCACCACTGCTGGCAGATCTTTAGCCCACTGCTCTACAAAGGCCGAATACCTGCTTGCTTTATATGTGGGGTCCTTTGCTAATCGTCCAGCCTCTAACAATTTATCGACATCAGTATTTTTATAAAGCGATATATTTAGGCCAGGGTCGTTAATTTGACTGGAATGCCAGAAACTGTATACATCCGAGTCAATACCGAGGTTTTGTCCGTAAAGTAAAACATCGTAGTTTCTGCTGCGAATATAATTCTGCTGGAGCTCTATTGAGTTGGCAGCAATTACTTCGACATTAAGACCTAATTTACGCCAGCTTTCTGCAAGATAATTAGCAACATTTTTATAAACTGGGTTATCGAGGGTGACGATTCTTATACTTTGTTTGGCAGTGGCATTCTGAGCAAATAGCTCCTTAGCTTTAGGGTAATTAAAATTGTACTTTGTGGCCGATGGGTTAAAGCCTACGAAGCCTGCTGGAATTGGGTAGTACGACTGAACGGCCTCACCCTTAAGTATGTCTTTGACTATCACGTCTCTGTCTATCGAATAAGCCAATGCCTGTCTGACAGATAGATTAGAGAGCACGGAAGAGTTGAGGTTAAAAAAAGCCCCAACATAGGCAGGTAGCCCAATACGGTGGTCCACGATACCTTCTATTTTTTCTACCGTAGAAACATCGGTAGGTAAAACTTGAGATACGGCATCGACCTGCCTGCGAATTAGGGCATCGACCATTTGACTTTGGTCCTGAAAGAGCTCAATCCTTATTTTTGGTATATAAGGCTCGTGGATATAGTATTTTTCATTTGCTTCTAGCTCTATAGCTGTACTATTGACTTCTAGAAGACTCAGCTTATACGGCCCACTGCCGACTGGTTTTTGATTAAACTCGGAGGATCTCATGTTCGATGGCGTAACTGTTTCGAGTTTATGCTTAGGCAATACACCAAGCGTAGTATTAGACAAAAAATTACCATATGAAGAAGGCAAGCTAAACTTAATAGTTCCATCATCTATTACCGTATATTCAACCCCGCTCCAATTCGATGCAAAGCTGCTTCTTGTGTCTGGGTTTTTTACTCGGTCGATAGTAAAGGCGATATCATGAGCTGTTAGCTTAACTCCATCTTGCCAAACGAGGTTTGGCCGAAGAAAAAAAGTATATACCTTACGGTCGGCGCTAATTTCCCAGTGATCCGCTAGGTCGGGTGTAATCTCGCGCTTGCCATTGATTTTAGTCAAGCCACTAAATACTAGGCTTGAAACATCGGCACTAGCTGAGCTTTCTGGGAATAAAGGATTAATGCTCTTAGCTTGTCCTAATATTGCTTCCCGGTACAAACCCCCTCTAACTGGCTTCTCTATCTGACTCGATAGTCCGGAGCCTTGCAGCTGCCATACCATTCCCCAAAAAGAGACTAGCACTATAAATATCCACCCCAGAAATGCCCAACGTACATTACCAAGCTTCTGCCAGGATCCAAAGATATGTCTATTCAGGTAGTTGATTGTCCAGGCGCGCCAGAGCTTAGACTTCCTGCTCAGACCCCTAAACTTCCTATGAAAAGTAAATCCAGTATAAGAACTCATTTTGTTTTATTTAATTATTAGTAGTCCAACTATAGATGCTACAAAACTAACGCCCAGCACAATAGTGCCATAGAATAAAAACTTTTCGGCTCCTCTTTTTGTACGATAAAAGTTGGTTTCTCCACCAAATGCAGTTCCTAGTCCGGATCCTTGATTTTGCATCAGTACGGATATTGTTATAAGAACTGATATTACTATTAGAGCTGATTGTAAGAAGGTTTTCATATTTTGTCTCTATCAATTATAAAGCTCAGGGCGTAGTTGGCAAGCCAAACCACAATAACCGCTACCACCGCCGACATAACAGAAGTAACATGGAATGGCTTGTAGATGGCGCTTGTGAAATAAAGTAACATTGCATTGATGACTAAGCTAAAAAAGCCAAAAGTTATTACTATAAAAGGCAGGCTTAATATCACTAGCGCTGGCTTTAGGACTGCGTTTATAATACCAAATATCAGGCTGGCTATTATAACCACCCACAGGCTATCGGCATTGATACCACTTAGCAGCGTGGAGGCCACTAATAAACCGATAAAGTTTGCTAGCCATGTAAATAAAAATCTTTTAATCACGAGCTATATTCTAGCATATTAACAGATAAGATGATAGTTATTGCTGTAGCTGAGAAATTATAGATTGAGCCTTAGAGTTACCTACTACCTTAGCTATCTCAGACTGGGAAGCTTGTCTTATAGCAGCCACGCTACCAAAGGTCCTGATTAGTTTTTTTCGTGTGGCTGGTCCGACTCCATCTACGTCATCAAGTATCGATCGTTTGGTGCGAGTATTCCTTACATGAGTATGGTATCCGACTGCAAAACGGTGAGCTTCATCACGAACTCGTTGTAGCAAATGTAGCAGAGCTGAATTGGTCTCAAAATTAAACATATAATAGTCGCCTTCTTTTCGCAATTTGGTGCCATTGCTTAGATCTTTGGAGTCGACTACTAGTGTCTCGAAGCGTTTTGCCAGCCCTACAGCCAAAACCTTTATGCCCATACTATCGAGTGTTTTTTTGGAGCTCGAAAGCTGACCCTTACCACCATCTACGATAATTAAATCAGGTTTTGGCCAGGCTTTATTTCGCTCCGAAAAACGCCTAGTTAGTGTTTCTTGCATCATTGCGAAATCATTTGGGCCACGAGTTCGCATCTTAAAATGCCTGTAAGCTTTAGTGTCTGGTAGGCCGTCAGAGAATACTACCATCGAGCTAACGCTATCACCGCCAGCAAAATTACTAATATCGTAGCACTCCATTCGACGGGGGGCTTGTTTGAGCTCCAGTAATTCTGCTAGCTCAAATAGGGCCGAGTCCACTCCGATGGTTATTTTTTCTTCTCCCCCAAAAATAACCCTGCTGTTTAGTGCTTTTAATGCCAAGAACTGGTTCCTTAGAACAGCAGCTTCTTCGTATTGACGAGTTTTGGAAAATTTGCCAATATCTTTCTCTAGTTGGTCTATTAGCTCGGTGCTCTTGCCTTCTAACACCAGCACTAGTTTTTTAATTTGGCGACGATAGTCAGACCTAGAGATGTCGGGCTGTGGAAGAACCCCTATTTGGTACTCTAGCTTTGAGCTGTATTTGTGCTTATCCTTCACAAAAAATGGAAAAACCTTACGTAAATACTTTAAAGCCTGGCGCACACCATAGCTTTGCACGAAAGGCCCGAAATAGCGCGATTTATCGTCAATCGGACGCCGTACCAAACTAACTGTCGGGAAGTCTTCTTGCATCGTTATGCGGATAAATATGAAGTTCTTGTCGTCTTTCTCTCTGACATTATAGAGAGGCTTGTGGCGCTTTATAAACTCTGCTTCTAGGAATAGGGCATCTACTTCTGAAGAGGTTTCTATCCAGTCAATGTCGGCAATATTTTTAACCAGCAGTGGGGTTTTCTGATCTTTGTGGTTTTTGGCAAAGTACGATTTAACTCGCCTTTTCAAAATCGAAGCCTTACCAATGTAAATAATGTGCCCCTTTTTATCTCTAAAGAAATAGACACCTGGTGTATTTGGTAAGCTTTTTAGTTTTATTGCTATTGCACTCATCAGGTATATTATACCTCAAGATTAAATATCTTAATTAATAGCTATTGATTTATTTGTAAATAGTTGTATATTGAAATCGAACGCACCCCCCAAAAAAAATAGGAGCAAAATGAAATTCAAAGACCTGCAAGGTAGGTTCTCTGAGGTTCAGCTAGATGAGCTTGCGGAGATACTAAGAGAGTTTATAGCTATCGAGAGGCTACTAAACCAACAGCACGAGGGTTCCGGTAGGGATAAATTTCTCAGAGAAGCCCGCATCTGCTCTGCTACACTCAGGGGTCCCCCTTGGGAGATAAGTATCGATACACTTAGCGAGATATGCGACGACACCACACAATGGCTTCAGAGTATTGATAAATGGAATGAATCTCGTAAGTAATAATTTTTAACCTTTTTAATCTTTTTAAAGGCTCCGGGAATCCCGGAGCCTAAACTAACCTACATCAGCTTTAACGATTTGCTCTTATGTTTATTTGTAAGTACTATTGATATATGTGGCTAATATATTCTGTTGCTTGTGCACTCAGCGATAGTATCGCAAGTCTTACCAACAAGAAGCTTATCTCAAAAAAACAAGATCCTATGTCGGTATCGCTGTTCATACATGGCTTTGGCACTTTGGCTTTTCTTGCACTTGCCGTCATTACTAGCCAAAAGCTATTCCCAATTGGCTCCAAACTTTTGCTATTTATAATAATTACAGCTGCAGCCACTGCTGCAGCGGGGGTAATACTACTGATGTCGTTCCGCAAGGGCGACCTTTCGTTGATAGCGCCTATACAAACCATAACCCCACTACTAATATTGCTAATTGCTATATTTTTCTTAAAAGAGAGTCCCAGCCCAATTGGACTAATTGGCATTATTCTCATACTAGTCGGTGGGGTTGTACTAGACAAAGACCCTGGAGAATCAATTGGATCAATCGCGAAAAGGATTGTCAGCTATAAACCTGCACTGCTGGGAGTTCTGGCTGCAGGACTATACGCTATAGCCTCAGTTTTTGATAAGGGAGGCTTAAAAATCACTACACTGGGTGTCTGGATATTTTATGTTTATTTTTTTATATTTATTTTTATTATGCCCATTGTGTTGTTTAAGCGACGTAAGGAATTGACTAAATTGAAAGAAAATAAACTGCTTCTTTTGGCCTCGGCTTTTTTTAGCGTTTCTGCTATCTACCTACAACTCTTGGCTCTACAGACTGCGCTTGTGACCTATGTACTCTCTGTCAAAAGGCTTAGCTCGGTATTCGCAGTGGTACTGTCTTACATATTTTTAGATGAGACGAAAGCCCTGCATAGATTGCGCGGAGCGGCAATTATGGTTGCCGGCGCTATCCTGATAGGCCTGAGCTAAATTTTTCGCTTTCTGGACTGAGCTAAAATCAAACTCATGCGCGGGTTTTTGGCAAATTTGTCGTGGTTTTCACTGATAAATTTCCAATAAAGTCTAGTAAAGTTGCTGGCTTGAGCTGCTTTAAGGCTGGGCCACCACTTACCCATTTTTTGCAAATAATTACCTCCCGAAACATAAGGCTTGGTGGCGGTAAATCCGCCATCGGCGTACTGGCTCATTCCGTAGACATTGGCAACCATTACCCATTCGTAAGCATCAACATACAGACTACAAAACCACCTATAAACGTCCTCGGGGTCGTAATTGTTTAGTAAGAACCAATTACCCAAAACCATCAGGCGCTCGATATGATGGTTGTAGCCATACTTGTAGGTAGTTATTAAGACTTCTTTTACAGGCAGCTCTAGATCATCTGGGATGTCACCGGAGTACCACCAAGGCTCGAGTTTCTTTTTAAAACCAAAATAATTACCAACTATCTTGTCTTGTTTGTGCATATATAGCCCATACATGTATTCACGCCAGCCAATTATTTGACGCACAAAGCCCTCATAAGAATTGATTGGCACTTTGCCTTTTTTATATTCTCTGGTGGCTTCGTCGACTACTTGGCGGGGCGTCAAAAGACCAATATTTAGCATTGGTGAGAGAAGCGAATGAAACAAAAATGCCTCGCCAGATTTCATGGCGTCCTCGTAGGGACCAAAATTATTCAGGCGGTGACTAACAAAATCTTTGAGCCAGTGCTCTGCTTCGGGGTGAGTGGTTGGCAACCAGAAGTCTTTGATGTCACCAGGGTTATTGGGATAGAACTTTTCAATATCAGCGGCTGCTGCTGCAAAATTTGCTTTTGTTATTGGGCTTCTTGCTGGCAGTATAATATTATTTGGCAGCGGCTGGCGGTTAAGCTCGTCGTAGCTCCACTTTCCACCCTCTGGCTTTTCGTCTGCCATGAGTATATTCATGCGCACTCTTTGCCAGCGGTAGAAGCTATCCATAATTGGCTTTTGTTTTTCATCAAACCACTTTTTACTTATGGCCAGCGGAGTCAGAAATTGTTCATTCTCGAGCTGCTGATAATCTAAACCCACACTAATAGCTATTTTTTTGATAACAATATTGGGCCCCTTATCGCTAGCTGTCATCCAAACGAGCTTGCTGAAGTGGTGGGTTTTAATAATGTTTTTCAGCTCATTTTTAAATATGCTAGCTTTCTTAAGCTCGACATAAAATACTTTTCGCTTGATAGTATTGAGGTATATTTTATAATTACGCATACCAGCCAAAACAAGTATCAACTTGTGTTTATGGTAGGGTAGTTTTGAAAACAAGTCATCTGCCTCTATCATGACAATAGGAGAATTGGGGTATTGCTTTAATGCCGGATGATCTTTGAGCAGCTGATTGCCCAAGATAACTATAAGCGAGCCGTCTTCTAGTCTAGCCATTTTTTAATATATTCCTCGACATCAAATCTATTTTTTAGACCGTTATAGTTCATATAGCGAATTTTTCCAAATACTGGCCTACTAAACCATGCTCTATCGTGTAAGCCGGCAATAGACCATAATACCCCTACGTAGCCATTGGGGTCGCCACCATCGATTGAGTAATGATCGTTGAGATAGTTGGCGTAGTCTATAGCCCGGCTGGGGCTTTCGCTCCATTCTAGTATTTTTTTAGCCCAATACATGCGCATATAGCCATGCATTTTGCCAGTCTTGGAGAGCTGCGATTGGGCGGCATTCCAGGCTCCATCGTGAGTATTCAAATTTTCAAGCTCTTTTAGGCTATACAGGTATTCGCGTTCGTCGTGTTCGTGATCAGCTAGGGTTTTCTTGGCCCAGTCTTTAGCACCTGCGAGTTTTTTGTAGTTTGAATTGTAATAGCAATAATTGTCGGCCAGTTCTTTGCGTACTATTAGCTCTTCAAGTAGGGCGTCAATGCTATCACCAAGCGTTGGCTGGCCTTCATATTTAGCTAACCGCGGCTCCTTAATTAGTAGCGGGGTATGGTGTTGGGTAAGCTCAAGAGCTGCTCGCAAGGATGATATTTGACCATAGTGTAGGTAAGGGCTAAGCCCGCTTAATCCATCGATGCTAGGATTATTACGGTCACCGGCATAGCCGGCTAAACGGGTTTTAATAAATTCTTTAAGATGAGCCAAAGCCGCTTCCGACCCAGCCTCATAATTAATAGTCGTGCCGTTTGTATCTATTTTTTGCACAATCTTAGCGGCGTGGTCCCAGTCAGCTTTAAGGCTTGGCTTCAGTGCGATACTGTGCTTAAGAAGTTTTGGTGGCTCCTCAAGCCAATTTATAAGCTGTAAATGCACTTTCCTACGGAAAGTGTGGGCAGCAAATTCTTCATGCCCAGAGGCTGTCCAGATTGGGATAATATTATGAGTATCAACCTCCTCTACACTACAATCAGCATTATCTGCGATATAATTCTTAGTGTTTATAGGGCCCTTTAGCGGACTAAAGTCAAAAACTATGGCGACTGGTTGCAATTTATTTAACTGCTCCAGAAGCCCCACAGCATGATCTTCAAAAAATAAAGTAAACTCAATATCGTGCGCTCTGAGGTCTGACTCAACTAGCCTAAGACCGGCTATCATAAATTGATAATGTTCTCTGGCTCTATCTCCAGATTTTGACAATACATTAAATACTACAACCAGCGGCAGGCTGCTCTCGATGGCTAGTTGCTGAGCTCTCAAGAGGGCGTGGTTATCGTGTGCTCTTTGGTCTCGGCTCATAACATAGATCACGCACTTGCCGGCTGTTAGTGGTAAGTTATTTAGTTTTTTTATTCTACTATCCATATGATTATTATACATCTAGCAGTAGAAATAAGTAATTTATTTTTTTAGTGTCTTAGCAAGGTAAGCACCGGTGTAAGAGCCGGCTATTTTTGATACTTGCTCTGGGGTACCTTGGGCGACTATGTTACCGCCCTTGCTGCCTCCCTCTGGTCCCAAATCTATTACCCAGTCAGCGCACTTAATGACATCTAAATTATGTTCGATAACTAAAACAGAATTTCCCATAGTCACAAGGGCATTCAAGACTTCTAGTAGTTTTTTGACGTCCTCAAAATGTAACCCTGTAGTCGGCTCGTCCAAAATGTAAAGTGTGCGGCCTGTTGCCCTGCGGCTAAGTTCAGTAGAAAGTTTAATCCGCTGGGCTTCTCCACCCGACAAGGTGGTAGCTGGCTGACCTAGCTTGATGTAGCCTAGGCCGACACTTTTGAGAGTTTCTAGTTTGCGATTAATGGATGGAATATTGCCAAAAAAATCACATGCTTCTTCGATTGTCATAGCCAGAACATCAGCAATATTTTTTCCTTTGTAGACTATCTCTAGGGCTTCACGATTATAGCGCTTGCCGTTACAGACGTCACAGGTTACATAGACATCTGGCAGAAAGTGCATTTCTATTTTGATTATTCCGTCACCTTTGCAATTTTCACATCTTCCACCCTTTACGTTAAAGCTAAAACGTCCTGCACTATAGCCCCTAATTTTGGCTTCAGATACCATAGAGAATAGCTCTCTAATATCGTTAAATGCTCCTGTATATGTAGCTGGGTTGCTACGAGGTGTTCGGCCAATTGGGCTCTGATCAATATCGATTACTTTATCAAGATTATCGGTGCCTTCTATTGATTTGCATTTACCAGCTGGTTCTTGACTACGGTGATATTCTTGGCTCAAGCGACGAGCCAAAATATCATTAATAAGCGAGCTCTTTCCGGAGCCAGACACTCCTGTAACAACCGTCATTATGCCAAGTGGTATTTCGACTGTGATATCGTTTAGGTTGTGCTCAGAAGCTCCAACTATCTTGAGTGCTTTACCATTAGATTTGCGGCGAATTTTAGGCACTTCGATTGACCTTTTGCCAGATAGATATTGGCCTGTTAGCGAATCCTTAACCTGTGCCACCTCTTCAGGGGTACCTGCTGCAACAACCCGTCCACCGTGCTCACCTGCAGCTGGACCAATGTCGATTACATAGTCTGCCATCCTAATGGTGTCTTCGTCGTGCTCAACCACTATCACTGTATTACCAAGGTTTTTAAGTTTGAGAAGTGTGGCTATTAATCTATCATTGTCTCTTTGGTGGAGCCCTATCGATGGCTCATCAAGGATATAAAGGACCCCCATAAGACTAGAGCCAATCTGGGTTGCTAATCTAATTCGCTGAGCCTCACCACCCGCTAATGTATTTGCACTTCTATCGAGGCTCAGGTAACTCAGGCCAACATCATTTAGAAATATTAAGCGAGCCAGTATTTCTTGGACAATCTGTTTAGCTATAATTTTTTGCTGACCAACTAATGAAATACTTTTATAGTAATCTAGCGCGTCTTCTACGGTCATTTCAGAAATATCCGCGATTGATTTGTCATTGATGGTAACTGCTAGAACTTCGGGCTTTAATCTTTTGCCATCACAGACCACGCACAGCTGGCTGGTCATGTATTTTTCAATTTCTTTTTTCACAAAATCACTATCAGATTCATGATAGCGTCGTTCTAGATTCGGAATAATGCCTTCAAACTTTGTGCGATAAGTCCTACCACTGGGTCCCGGAACGGCAATTTCTTCATCACCGGTTCCATATAACACTATATAGAGCTGGTCTTGAGAGAGCTTTTTGACAGGCATCTCAAGACTAAATTTGTGGGCCTTGGCAACGGCCTGAAGTAGCTTGGTGTACCAATTAAGACGCTGGGTGGTTCGGCTCCAAGGTCGTATTGCACCCTCTAAAATACTAAGGCTCTGATTGGGTATAATTAGATCCTGATCAATAACGAGTAGAGTTCCTAGCCCCATGCACTTAGGGCAAGCGCCATGTGGTGAGTTAAAACTAAAAAGTCTAGGTTCGATTTCAGGCAAAGCAAAGTCTGAGTCGGCCGTAGTATAGTGCTCAGAATAGAGCTTCTCTTCGCTGGTATCATAATTCAATACACTAATAACCCCGTCGCCCAAATGTAGTGCAGCTTCGACCGATTCAACCAATCGTTGTGGGTTTTTCTTGTCGATTGCCAAACGGTCAGTAACAACCTCGATGGTATGCTTTTTTTGTTTATTCAGGCTTGGGACTTCATCGATAGGAATAATATTGCCATTTAGGCGCACCCTTGTATACCCAGCTTTTTGTATTTCATCAAGCAGATGAAGATGTTCGCCTTTTTTGTCTTTAACTATTGGAGCTAGCAAAACCACCTTAGTGTCCTTGGTATTTTCAAATATCAGATCAACTATCTGTTGCGGAGTTTGCTTGGTTAATATTTCGCCAGTTTTAGGGTTATGTGGTACTCCGACTCTGGCAAATAATAGTCGCAAATAATCATATATTTCTGTTACTGTCGCAACGGTACTACGAGGGTTTCGGCTAGATGACTTTTGATCTATCGATATGGCCGGACTTAAGCCATCTATTTGGTCGACATCAGGCTTCTCCATCAAGCCCAAGAATTGTCTTGCATAGGCACTAAGGCTTTCTACGTACCGGCGCTGTCCTTCGGCATATATAGTATCGAATGCTAGAGACGATTTACCACTTCCCGATAGTCCAGTAATTACCACTAGTTTATCGCGTGGTATTTCGACATCTATATTTTTGAGGTTGTGCTCTCTGGCACCTTTGACGATAATTTTATCGTGCATTGACTGCCTCCTTTGGCTTAGTGATAATTAAGTCGCAAAATCAGCTATCAATTGTACTCTTGATGTCAATATAATTCAAGGGTTAG
>JBAXMM010000006.1:0-17467 GCA_037134295.1 bacterium | reverse complement strand
ACACCCGTGGAGGTTCGAGTCCTCTTCTCGGTACCATAAAAAATACTCCAGCTTGCCTGGAGTCTTTTTTTATATGATCAGAGAAAGGACGAGTAGCTTTAGGTTTCGGTGTATGAAGTGCTCAGATAAGCTTAAATTTAATTTATCTTTTTTATTAATTACCACTTTTGCCGTCCTTTACCGACATCGAGACCCAAGAAAGCAACAGACTGGTGGACTAATCTGCATTTAAGAATTGTTTGAAGCCCTGAAGCGTTAGCATTCAGGGAAAGTTTATTCTTAAATCAGACTGACTGCTAGTCTGGGGCGCTTATTGGAGCGAGCCACAGACGGTTGGTTTTATATTACTTTTGCCATCAAAAGTAATAGCTAATGAGATTAATTTAAAAAACAATTGCATTATATAATTATTGCTGCAGATTTCTGCTAGCGGTGGACGAGGAGCGGCTAGGTAGTTTAAACTCGACACATTTTGGTACTAGAAATTATTATTTCAATCTGATATACTTGTCAGCGTTATGATCAAATCTACCCACAAAAAAGACGACAGCACAATGACATTGACCGTTTCGGTCGATGCCCAGTTCATTGAGCCATATAAAGTAGCAACCTTAAAAAAGCTCAAAAAAGATCTTAAGGTCGATGGCTTCAGGCCTGGCCACGCACCGGATAATATCGTAGTGCGCGAACTCGGTGAAGCTCGTGTGCAGGCCGAAGTACTAGAAGAGGTTATTGACCACGCTTTTAACAACCAAATGCGCGAGCACAAAATCGAGAGCCTTGGTTCGCCAACTATTGATCTAGTGAAGTTTGTTCCATATACAGAACTTGAATTTAAGGCAGAGTTTCCTATTGCTCCAGAAATCAACTTTGATTATTCCAAACTTAAAGTAAAAAAACCTGTCATTAAAGTAGAGCCTTCAAGGGTCGACGAAGCAATTGCTACTCTTCAGAATCAAATGGCCAAGCGCAAGACCACCAAAAAACCCATCAAGTCGGGCGATGAAGTTCGGTTTGACTTTGAAGGCAAAAGAGCCGGTAAACTGGTCGAAGGTGCCAGCGCCAAGAATCACACAATGACCGTCGGGTCGGGCTCATTTATACCTGGCTTCGAAGAAAACCTTATTGGCTTAAAACAAGATGACGAGAAGATTTTTGAAGTAACTTTTCCTAAAGACTACCATGTAGAAGATCTAAAAAACGCCAAGGTGGCTTTTGGCGTCAAAATCAATGAAGTATTTGCCGTCGATATGCCGAAAGTCGATGATGAGTTTGCCAAAATAGTAGCTAATAAGCCTAACGTCAAGGAGTTGCGGGCAGACATCGAAAAAGTTCTTGCCGAGCAGTCTCAAGAGCAAAACGACAAAGACTATGAAAATCAGATTCTAGATGAGCTACTAAAAAAGACCCAATTTAATGCACCAGCTCAGCTCATTGAACAACAAGTCCAGCAATTAGAGAGCGAAATGGACAAGAACCTAGAAAACTCTGGCATGGATCGTAAAAAATACCTAGAAATTCAAAAACGTACCGAAGATGACCTGAAGGCAGAAGTTAAGGCCGAAGCCGATAAAAGAGTCAGGGCGGCACTTTTGCTGAGAGATGTCATTAAGCGCTATAAGCTGACAGTGTCAGAGCTAGAAATCGACCAAGAGCTCGCTAAGATGGCAGAGCAGTACAAGAGTGATCCTAAAATCCAAGAAGAGCTAACCCATGGCCATTTTAGAGAAGACCTTAATAACCACTTGCTAACCCAAAAAGCAATCGCCCAGCTGACAAAGTTCGCTAGCGCCTAAGCTGTGCTAAAATAGTTATATTATGAATAACCAAATACTTATACCCACAGTAATAGAAAAAACCAGCGGTGGCGAACGAGCTTATGATATATACTCTAGGCTACTTAAGGAGAGAATTATATTTTTAGGTACCGAGGTAGACGATACCGTTGCAAACCTAATTATCGCTCAATTGCTATTTTTGGAAAGCGAAGACAAACACGCCGATATTAAGCTTTATATCAATTCGCCAGGTGGTAGCGTAACTTCAGGCTTGGCGATATACGACACCATGGAACTAATTAAGCCCCATGTCAGTACAATTTGTGTCGGAATGGCTGCAAGTATGGGAGCTTTTCTACTGGCTTGCGGCGAAAAAGGCAAAAGATTTGTGCTGCCCAACTCTCGGGTCATGATACACCAGCCCTCAGGTGGCTTTCAGGGCACAGCCTCAGATATCGAGATTACAGCCAAAGAGATCATTAAAATTCGCGAAAAACTCAACATAATTCTGGCTGAAAAGACCGGTCAAAAAGTAGATAAAGTTAATTCCGACAGTGATCGCGACTTCTGGATGGATGCAAGCGAAGCCAAGAGCTACGGTATAGTCGATAAGGTTGTTGAGAAAAACTAATTTAACACCTAAAAACTATTGACTAGCAGCTCGTATTAGTCTAATATTTATCTTTATAGAGGACGATTAAACTTTTATACCGGTTATTCCATTGGGATATGGAACCTGTCGGTTTTTTATCGGTTTAGAAAAACCTCTTCTTCAACTTAATCAAATAACTAAGTAATGAAAGAGGAGACACTACAATATATGGCACATTCCGCCAGCCCCAGAAAGTACTTTAATAGCCAGGACATTCCATTACCACTTCCAGACCTAATAAAAATTCAGCTGGATTCCTACAATTGGTTCTTTGAAGAAGGTCTTAAAGAACTGTTTGAAGAAATCTCGCCAATTGAAGACTTCACAGCCAAGAAGTACGAACTCAGCTTTAAAAGCTACAAGTTCGACAACGAAAAAGTTTCAGAAGAAGTAGCCAAAGAAAAAAACCTAAGCTACGAAGCTTCGCTTAAGGCTACTATTGAGCTACTAATTAAGGAAACTGGTGAAGTTAAGGTCCAAGAAATATTCTTGGGTGACTACCCAATTATGACAGCCCGAGGCACCTTCATCATTAACGGGGTCGAAAGGGTTGTAGTTAGTCAGCTAAAAAGAACTTCTGGCGTATTCTTTACCCGCGACGGCTCTGCCGATTATTTCTCAGCGAAGATTATCCCAAGCCGAGGCGCATGGCTAGAAATCGAAACTGCCCAAAATGGCGTAATGAGCGTTAAGATCGACCGCAAGCGAAAACTACCCGTAACGACTTTACTGCGAGCTTTTGGCTTTGGCAGCGATACCGAAATCAAAGAACTTTATAAAGATGTTGATACCGGCGAAGTCAAGCTAATAGAGGAAACACTCGCCAAGGACCCTACCAGCACTACTGCCGAGGCACTTATGGAGGTTTATAGACGAATTCGACCAGGCGATCTAGCAACTGTCGAAAATTCTAAGGCCCTAATTGATAGTATGTTCTTTGATTTCAAGAGATACGACCTCAGTAAGGTTGGTCGTTATAAGCTCAATAAGCGACTTGGAGTTAATGTCAAAAACGACCAAGAAGGACGGGTATTGCGTAGAGAAGACCTTGTGGCGATTATCAGCGAAGTTATTAAGCTCAGCAACAGCAACATGCCATCAGAAGACATAGATCATCTCGGTAACCGACGGCTCAATATGGTTGGTGAGCTAATGCAAAACCGCTTCCGTGTTGGACTACTTAGGATGGAAAGAATTGTGAAAGATCGCATGAGCCTTGCCGAACCAGATTCGATTATACCTGGCCAGCTAATTAATGTTCGACCAATCGTAGCTAGTGTTAAAGAATTCTTCGCCAGCCATCAATTGAGTCAGTTTATGGATCAAATTAATCCACTGGCAGAAATTGTTCACAAAAGGCGTCTTAATGCCATGGGTCCAGGCGGACTAAGCAGAGAGCGCGCTGGCTTCGAAGTACGAGATGTGCACCGCACCCACTACGGCCGTATCTGCCCAGTCGAAACTCCCGAAGGTCCGAACATTGGACTTGTCAGTACACTTGCAACATATGCTCAAGTTAATGAGTATGGTTTTATCGAGACCCCTTATTTCAAGGTGATCAACGAGCTACCTACGAGTAAAGCTGTAGGTGAAATAGCCTCTAAGGCAGTCAAGTCTAAAGACGGAAAGTCAATCGTAAAAGAGGGTGATAAAATTACTGCTGCTATGGTTAAGGCACTTGAGAAGGCTGGCAACGAATCGGTTCGTATTAAAGCCCGTGCTACCTCTGAGATAGTTTATCTTGATGCTTCAGACGAAGAAAAGGCTGTAATCGCCCAAGCTAAAACCCCGACAGACGATAATGGATATTTTGTTCAGTCTCGCGTACCTGTAAGAGGTGTTGGCGGTGAAGCCGACGAAGAGGATGCTAACAATGTCGATTATATGGACATTAGCTCTAATCAAGTAGTTGGTGTTTCGGCTGCTCTAATTCCATTCCTAGAACACGATAATGCCAAAAGGGCTTTGATGGGTGCAAACATGCAACGTCAGGCAGTAGCTCTAATTCGACCCGAAGCTCCAATTGTAGGAACTGGCGTCGAGGCTCGCGTAGCGGAAGATTCAGGGCAGGTCATAATTGCTCAAGAAGACGGCGAAGTCGTTTCTGCTGACGCTCACGAAATAACTATTAAGTACAAAAAAGCTGGCAAAAAGTCGTACAAGCTAATTAATTTTGTTAGATCCAACCAAGGATCCTCAATTCACCAAAAAACCCTAGTCTCTTCAGGCCAAAAGGTCAAAAGAGGCGATATTTTGGCAGACGGAATGAGTACCAAGGATGGCGAACTAGCTCTTGGGCAGAATGTTTTAGTTGCTTTTATGCCATTTGATGGCCTAAATTTTGAGGATGCTATAATTTTGTCTCAGCGACTTGTTCAAGACGACCGATACACCTCTATCCATATCGAAACCCACCAGACAGATGTCCGCGACACCAAACTGGGGGCTGAAGTAGTCACTCGAGACATCCCTAATGTTTCAGAAGACAGCCTCAAGGATCTAGATGATGAAGGAATCATCCGAATTGGTGCCGAAGTTGAAGCTGGCCATATATTGGTAGGAAAGATTACCCCTAAGGGCGAGACAGACTTGTCTAGCGAAGAGCGCCTACTAAGAGCAATATTCGGCGAGAAAGCCCGTGACGTCAAAGACACCAGCTTGCGATTGCCTAACGGCACCACTGGCAAGGTAGTTGAAGTTAAGATCCTTAGCCGTGAAGCTGGCGACGATTTGCCAGCAGGCGTAATCAGCCAGATATACGTAGCAGTCGCTCAACTCAGAAAGATTTCAGTCGGAGATAAAATGGCTGGACGACACGGCAACAAGGGTGTAATTAGTAAAATTATGCCCGTAGAAGACATGCCTTACCTAGAAGACGGAACCCCAGTAGATATTATTCTGAATCCGCTAGGTGTAGGAGCCCGTATGAACATCGGTCAGATTCTTGAGACTCACCTAGGCTGGGCTGCTCAGGCACTCGGATACAAAGTAGCTTCACCAGTTTTTGACGGAGTTAAGCTCGATCAAATCAAGGCCGAACTTAAAAAAGCAGGTCTGCCGGAAGACGGCAAGGCACAGCTGTACCATGGCTATACTGGTGAACCATTTTCCGAAACTACAACTATTGGTTACAAGTACATGCTAAAACTTCAGCACATGGTAGACGACAAAATCCATGCTCGATCAACTGGTCCATACGCTATGGTTACTCAGCAGCCACTAGGTGGTAAGGCCCAAATGGGAGGCCAAAGATTTGGTGAAATGGAAGTCTGGGCTCTAGAAGCCTACGGAGCCGCTAATATTCTTCAGGAAATTCTGACTATCAAGTCTGATGATGTTATTGGTCGAAGTAAGGCCTACGAATCAATCATCAAAAACGAAGAAATCCTCGGCCCTAGAATACCTGAATCTTTCAATGTATTGGTCAAGGAACTGCAAAGCTTAGGACTGGCAGTTGAGCTTGAGAAGCCCAAAATTGCTCAAATTATTGATGCTGAAGACTTACTTGAAAAAAACCTAGAAACTGAAGCTAATGAGCTTGGCACCAACATTTTACTAGAAGGCGATCAAGCAGCCGAAGGTGAAGCTATTGTAAACCTAGGCTCTGACGGTGCTGAAGATGACTTCGAAGCCCTAGCCACAAAAGATACCAAGATAACAGATAAGAAAGGATAGACCGATGAACAACAACCTAAACGAACAAATGATCTTAGACTTTGATTCAATCCGACTATCGGTAGCTTCTCCTGAGACAATCCTTGATTGGTCACATGGTGAAGTAACTAAGCCTGAAACTATTAATTATCGTACTCAAAAACCTGAAAAAGATGGACTTTTTTGCGAAAAGATTTTTGGACCTTCTAAGGACTGGCAGTGTTACTGTGGCAAGTATAAGGGCATTCGCTACAAGGGAATTACCTGCGACAAATGTGGAGTCTTAGTTACCCGCAGCATAGTTAGACGCGAAAGAATGGGACACATCACATTGGCAGTACCCGTTACACACATCTGGTTTTTGCGTGGCACACCAAGCCCAATCAGCCTAACTCTTAATATGGGCGTACGCGACCTTGAACGCGTAGTTTATTTTGCTAACTTTATCGTTACCGATGTTGATGAAAAATCCAAACAGGAAGCAATTAAAGAACTCGAAGTTGACTTCAAGTCTCGCCGCAAGGCCATCCTTGTCAAACACAAAATAAAGAACCCAGAAAAAGAAGTTTTGAGCGACGAGGCTATCAATGAGCTAGCCGAACTAGATAACTCCTACACAACAGCTAAAGTAGACCTTAACGGCCTTGCTAAATACGAGCTTTTGCCAGAAGGTCGCTACCGCGAACTGAGCCAAAAGTTTGGTCATATATTCAAAGCCGGAATTGGTGCCGAGGCTATCTTGCAGCTACTCAAGGAAGTAGATCTTAAAAAACTAATCAAATCTTTAAGGTTAGAATCAGAAGAAAACATTGGCCAAAAGAAGAAAAAAGCCCTCAAAAGACTAAAGCTAGTCGAGGGCATGCTTCAGGCCGGCTTACGACCAGAGTGGCTAATTACTAGCCAGCTCCCTGTGATCCCACCAGACCTTAGGCCAATGGTGCAGCTCGATGGTGGACGCTTTGCAGCATCCGATTTAAACGATCTCTACCGAAGAGTCATTAATCGAAATAACCGCCTCAAAAAGCTTTATAGACTTCAGGCCCCTGAAGTTATTTGCCGCAATGAAAAACGTATGCTTCAAGAAGCTGTAGATGCCCTGATTGATAACAACGCCAGGCGCGATAGAGCAGTTTCTGCTACCGGAAGCCGTAAAAAGCTCAAGAGCCTTACGGACTTACTCAAAGGTAAGCAAGGACGATTCCGCCAAAACCTACTTGGTAAGCGCGTTGATTATTCTGGCCGATCGGTAATTGTAATCGGACCACACCTCAAGCTAGACCAATGTGGTATCCCAAAGATGATGGCTCTAGAGCTATTTAAGCCATTCGTTACGGGCCGCCTAATTGCACTCGGCTTTGCTCACAATGTTAAGAGTGCCACTCGTATGATCGAACGATCTCGATCTGAAGTCTGGGATACGCTAGACGAAGTGATTGCAGATAAATATGTGCTTTTAAACCGCGCACCAACACTCCACCGACTCGGAATACAGGCCTTTAAGCCTATCCTAATCGAAGGCAAGGCAATCCAATTGCACCCGATGGTTTGTGCTGCCTTTAACGCCGATTTCGATGGAGACCAAATGGCTGTTCACGTACCGCTAGGTGAGGCCGCCCAAGCCGAAGCAAAAAATATTATGCTATCTAGACACAACTTGCTTAAGCCATCATCTGGAGAGCCAGTAGTAAACCCTAGCAAAGACATAGTACTTGGATGTTATTTTATGACATCGATCAAGCCAGGTAGCATGGGTGAAGGTAAAATTTTTGAAAGCTCTGATGCTGCCATTATGGCTCACCAAGTTGAAGCAGTTGATTTACGGGCCGGAATTAAGGTCAGGATAAATGGCGAGATAATCGAAACTTCCCCAGGAAGATTGCTGTTTAATGAAGTTTTGCCAGAAGGAATGGACTTCCAGAACGACCCAATGACTAAGTCTAAGCTCAAAAAAGTAATGGCCGAAGTATTCGTCCGTTTTGGAGTCGATGAAACCGCCCTACTTTCAGATGCAGTCAAGGACCTCGGATTTAAATATGCAACTGTTTCGGGTATTTCAATTGGTATGGACGATCTGGTTGTGCCTCAAAGCCGAACCGATATAATCGCTGAAGGCGAAAAGAAAGTTGTCGGGTTTGCAAGTCAGTACAACCAAGGTTTGATTACTGAAGACGAACGATACCATAAGACAATCGGTGCCTGGAAGGAAGTTGGCGAAGGAGTCGAAAGCGCACTTGTAGAAACTCTGGCTAGTAGCGAATCTACTCTAACTCTCGATATCGACTCTGGTGCTCGTGCTACTATGGCGCAGGTTAATCAAATGGCTGGAATGCTTGGACTGATGCTTAATCCATCAGGACGAACTATTGAGCTACCAATCCGATCCAACTATAAAGATGGGCTGACTGTCCTGGAATACTTTATTAGTACTCACGGTGCTCGTAAGGGTCTTACCGACACAGCACTTCGAACTGCCGAATCTGGTTATCTAACCCGAAGGCTAGTCGATGTTAGTCAAGACATTGTTATATCAGAATTGGATTGTGGTGACAAAGAAGGCTATATCGTCAATCGAGCCGAAGCCGAAGCTGTTGGCGAAGAAGGAATTGGTGCATGGTTGGTTGGAAGAACCGCTAACGAAAAAATAATCAACCCTAAGACCAAAAAAGTCATTGTTAAGAAAAACGCTCTCATACTAGACGATGAAGCGAAAGAAATTAACGAAACAGACATACCGCAAGTCAATATCAGATCTATCTTAAAGTGCCGAAGCTTATGGGGTATTTGCGAAAAATGTTACGGACTAGACCTTGGTACTGGCAAGCCAGTCAAGCAAGGCGAGGCAGTAGGCATTATTGCCGCCCAAAGTATTGGTGAGCCAGGTACTCAGCTAACTATGCGTACCATGCATGCTGGTGGTGCTGCTACCGAAGACATCACGCAGGGACTACCAAGGGTGGAAGAGATTTTTGAAGCCCGCAACCCTAAGGGTCAGGCAATCCTAGCAGATGTTGAAGGTACCCTTCAAATCCGCAAAAATGGCAATAAGCAAACCCTAATAATTATCCCTAATGATCAAAAAATTACGGATTACAAACTGGGTGCTATGAAGCCAAAAGTCAAATCTGGCGACATGGTAGAACGTAGCCAAGTACTTGCTGAGAGCAAAGATGGCAAGCGCACTATTAAGGCCGGTGGATCAGGTGAAGTCAAGGTGACCAAAGATAAAATAGCACTTACACATTTAGGCGCCGGGCTACGCGAATATACCATTGGTGAGTACGTCGAAGTAGAATTGAAAAATGGCGACAACGTTGAGGTCGGTCAAAGACTTACCGAAGGGCCTATAAACCTTCAAGACATGCTCAAGCTGCGCAGTGAAGAGGCAGTACAGCGTTATGTTATCGATGAAGTGCAAGCTATCTACTTGAGTCAAGGTCAAACTATCGCTGCTAAGCACATTGAGGTGATAATTAAGCAGATGTTTAGTAGGGTGCAAATCGAAGAGCCAGGTGATACAGACTTCATATCTGGCGATGTGATCTCTAAGCCTTCACTGACTATCGAAAATCAAAAAGCCATCGCTAAAGGCAAAACACCAGCTACTTACGAGCTGCTTTTGATGCCAATTACGAAGATCTCTACAGGTGCAGACAGCTGGCTATCAGCCGCATCATTCCAGGAAACCACCAGGGTTCTGATTGGTGCAGCAATGAGAGGAAAGTCTGACCATTTGCGAGGACTCAAAGAAAATGTGATAATCGGACGACTAATTCCGGTTGGAACAGGCTTTAGAAGCGAAGAAGGGGGAAAAGCTTGACCAGGTAAGTCTTATCTGGTAGAGTATTGAAGTTACAAATTATGCCAACTATTAACCAACTCATTAGGAAACCGCGCTCGCGCAAATCAACCAAGACCAAGTCCCCAGCCCTGGGGAAGACCTTTAACGCTCTTAAAAATCAGTCTACCCAGCAGAACTCGCCGTTCAAACGCGGAGTTTGTGTTAAGGTATATACCCAGACACCTCGTAAGCCCAACTCGGCCCTCCGTAAGGTCGCTCGAGTAAGGCTAACCAACGGCATGGAAGTCACTGCCTATATTCCGGGCGAAGGCCACAACCTACAGGAGCATTCAGTTGTGCTAGTTAGAGGTGGTCGCGTTAAGGATCTTGGTGGAGTGCGATACCACATCGTACGCGGACACCTCGACACTAGTGGAGTTAGCAATCGTAAACAAGCCCGAAGTAAATATGGCGTCAAAAAAGACGCTGGAAGCAAAAAGGAATAGCCAATGCCAAGAAAAGTTACCAAATCTTTAAAAAGAGTTCTACCAGCTGATCGTGTCTATGATAGCGTCTTGGTCACCAAGATGATTAATAAAGTTATGCTCGATGGTAAAAAGCGTTTAGCCGAAAACTTAGTTTACAAGGCTCTTGAGCAGGCCGGTGAGAAAACTAAAAAAGAGCCAATGGAAGTATTCGAAGGAGCTATTAAAAATGTTAGCCCTCAGGTTCAAGTCAAATCCAAGCGTATCGGTGGAGCCAATTACCAAGTTCCAATCGAGGTTAAAGGCGACCGCAAAGTGCATTACGCAATGGTCTGGATGCTCGATTCTGCCCGCAACAAAAAAGGCAAGAGTTTTGACAAAAAACTAGCTGCCGAGCTAGTTGCAGCTTTCAATAACGAAGGCGATGCTGTCAAGAAAAAGCAAGATACTCACCAAATGGCTGAGGCCAACAAAGCCTTTGCTCACTTCGCTCGCTACTAGCACGCTAGTGTGATTATACATGCTAGCTCTATGTCAGCTGGCAACTCAAAAAATATATTAAGAAAATAAAAAAAAGCTCGAAGTAAAATGTCGAGCTTTTTTGTTATATTTAGTGGTGGCAACTGATACTCTATTTAGTACCTAAAATAAGATTATATCCTAAAAAATGAGCCACCCTCCTTACTCACTTTTTGGTAGGTGATGTTCTTGCAATACAGTCAACTATATAGTTTCATTTTGACTCAAGCAAGCGTGTGGCGGAATGATTATTTCAAAAACTACTTTAACTCTTGTTATAAGCTTAAAAATAAGGTAAAATAGTATCCGACTTAGCCGAAATCTCGGCATTATTTATTTACACTTAAGAAAGGAAATTATTCTAATCATGGCTCGAGAATATACACTAGAAAACACCCGCAATGTAGGTACTATTGCTCATATTGATGCCGGCAAGACTACCGTTACCGAAGGTATCTTGTACCGCACAGGTGTTGTTCACAAAATAGGAGAAGTTCACCAGGGAGAGGCTACTATGGATTGGATGGAGCAAGAGCGCGAGCGTGGTATAACCATCACTTCTGCCGCTACAACTTGTTTCTGGAAGGGCAAACTAATTAATATCATTGATACTCCGGGCCACATCGACTTTACTGTAGAGGTAGAGCGCTCACTTCGTGTTCTTGATGGAGCCTGCGTGATGTTCGACGGCAAAATGGGTGTTGAGCCACAATCCGAGACAGTTTGGCGCCAGGCTGACAAGTATGGTGTTCCGCGAATTTGTTTTATTAATAAAATCAACCAGACCGGTGGAGACTTCTACAAGAGTCTTGCTTCTATCCATGAGCGCCTTAGCAAGCATGCCTACCCGGTACATCTACCGATTGGTTTTGAACAGGGCATTAACGGTATCGTAGATGTCATAGAAATGAAGGCCTATCAGTACGACGACTATACCGATAAAGAGCTAAAAGAAATAGCGATACCAGAAGATATGGTCGAAAAAGCCAATAACTACCGCCAGCATCTAATTGAAGCTGCCATCGAGGCTGATGATGACATTATGGAAAAATATCTCGAAGGTACTGAGCTCACAGAAGCTGAAATCAAGGGAGTTATTCGTAAGTCTGTACTAAGAGGTGATTTTTTCCTAGTCGCCGGTGGCGACGGTCGTGGCGTAATTGTAGAAAAGCTTCTAGATCTTATCGTCGATTATTTGCCCAGCCCATTAGATGTTACTCCTCCTCTTGCCATTGATAATAAAACCGGCGACGAAAAAATCATCGAAGTTAGTGATGATGCACCTTTTGCAGGCTTGGCCTTCAAAATAGCTACCGACCCTTTTGTCGGTAAGCTTTGTTTTTTCCGCGTCTATACAGGTACTCTCAAATCTGGTAGCTACGTTTATAATGTTAGCTCTGGCGAGAAGGAACGCATAGGACGAATCGTCAGAATGCATGCCAATAATCGCGAAGAGGTTTCAGAGGTTCACGCTGGTGATATCGCTGCTGCTGTAGGTCTCAAAAATACCGTAACTGGAAATACTCTCTGCGACGAAACCAATCAAGTCCTATTAGAGTCTATCGAATTTCCAGAGCCTGTTATCAATATTGCAATTGAGCCTAAAACCAAGGCAGACCAAGAAAAAATGGGTATCGCTCTTGGTCGTCTAGCTGAAGAGGATCCTACCTTCCGAGTTAGTACAGACGAAGAATCTGGCCAGACAATCATTGCCGGAATGGGCGAACTTCACCTTGAAGTGCTAGTAGACAGGATGAAGCGTGAATTCAAAGTAGAAGCCAACGTTGGTCGACCTCAAGTCGCCTTCCGTGAAACTATTAAGGGCACTACCCAAATTGAGCATAAATTTGTGCGACAATCAGGTGGTCGTGGTCAATATGGACACGTCTATCTGGAGCTCAGCCCACTAGTTCACACTGAGGACAGCGATAAGACCAAAACATTTGAATTTCAAAATGCCATCGTCGGAGGCTCTATTCCTAAAGAGTACATTGCTCCTGTCGAGGCTGGTGTCAAAGAGGCCATGCGCAATGGTGTAATTGCTGGTTACCCAGTGGTAGATCTGCACTGCAAGCTATATGACGGAAGTTATCATGATGTAGATTCGTCTGAAATTGCCTTCAAAATAGCTGCCTCAATGGCCTTGCAAGAGGGTGTCAAAAAAGCTAGCCCCGTAATCATGGAGCCTACGATGGAAGTAGAAGTCACCACACCAGAAGAGTTCATGGGTGATGTGATTGGCGATATTAATTCCAAGCGAGGCAGAGTAGATACCATGGAAGATCGCGCTGGCGCCAAGATTATCAAGGCCTATGTACCACTAGCTGAAATGTTTGGATATGCCACTAGCCTAAGGAGTATGACCCAAGGTAGAGCATCTTATGCAATGCAATTCGATCATTATGCCGAGGTTCCCAACAATGTCGCCGAAGATCTTAAGGGCAAGTATACTGCGTCGCGCGAAGCCGGCGAAAGTCGATAGCACAATCTGTAAATTAACTCTTTACAAATCTGCAAATTCTCCTTATAATAAAGGGGTCAAACAATATGGCGATTTTATTATTGTCTAAAAAACCAAATAACCAAGTAATTAATTTTAAACTAAGGAGAATCAATGTCAGACAAATTTAACCGAGATAAACCACACGTTAATGTAGGAACTATGGGTCACGTCGATCATGGTAAAACTACTCTAACAGCTGCTATTACTTCAGTACTAGCCAAAAAACTTCCTAGCGATGTCAACAAGCCAGTCGCCTACGACCAGATTGATAATGCTCCGGAAGAAAAAGAGCGTGGTATTACTATAGCCACTTCTCACCAAGAGTATGAAAGCGAAAAGCGGCATTACGCCCACGTCGATATGCCAGGACACGCTGACTATATCAAAAACATGATTACAGGTGCTGCCCAGATCGACGGAGCTATCCTGGTAGTTTCTGCTGCTGACGGCCCTATGCCACAAACTCGCGAACACGTACTATTGGCTCGTCAAGTAGGTGTCCCAAAAATCCTAGTTTTCATGAACAAAATGGATATGGCCGACCCAGAGCTTGCTGAGCTCGTTGAGCTTGAAATCAGAGAGTTACTAGAAAAGTACGACTACGACAAAGATGCACCAATTATTAAGGGATCTGCCCTTAAGGCCCTAGAAGGCGATGCTGCTAACGAAGATGCTATTATGGAACTCGTTAAAGCAATGGACGAATACATTCCTGAGCCACAGCGCGAACTAGATAAGCCTTTCTTGATGCCAATCGAAGACGTTTTCTCTATCAAAGGTCGAGGTACAGTAGCTACTGGCCGAATCGAACAAGGTAAAGTTAATATCAACGAGGAAGTTGAAATCGTAGGAATCAGAAAGACCTCCAAGACTGTAGTAACAGGCGTAGAGATGTTCAAAAAACTTCTCGATGAAGGCCAAGCTGGTGATAATGTTGGTGTATTGCTACGTGGTATTGAACGCGACGATATCGAGCGCGGACAAGTCCTTGCTAAGCCAGGCTCTATTACTCCACACACTGAATTTGACTGCGAAGTATATGTTCTTAAGAAGGATGAAGGCGGACGCCACACACCTTTCCTCAAGGGTTACAAACCACAGTTTTACTTCAGAACCACCGATGTTACTGGCGAAGTTGAACTACCAGAAGGTACCGAAATGGTAATGCCTGGCGATAATATTAGTGTTAAAGTAAAGCTACTTGCACCAATTGCCATGGACGAAGGTCTTAGGTTTGCTATTCGTGAGGGTGGTAAGACCGTTGGAGCAGGCGTAGTAACTAAGATTATCAAATAATTCCCGTAACTATAGAAAGCACCTCTAAAAGCAATGCCAGAAAAACAAGAAAAGCAAAGAATACGAATCAAACTAAAAGCTTATGACAATAAGATAATTGATCAGTCTGCCAAGCAGATTATCGATACCGCTATTCGTACTGGCGCTAGAGTGGCTGGGCCGATCCCTCTGCCAACCAAAAAAGACAAATATACGGTTCTTAGTAGCCCACATGTTTATAAAGATGCTCGTGAGCAGTTCGAAATGAGAACCCACAAGCGCCTAATCGAAATTTACGACCATAGCGCCAAGACTATCGATAGTCTGACTAACCTTAGTTTGCCAAACGGTGTGAATATCGAAATTAAAATGTAAATCCCCTAAGCTACGATTAAAAAACCTCTGAAAAAAGAGGTTTTTTAATCTGTTAGAGGCAGGATATTAGCCATGATAGTCAGTATCAACATCGAAGAAAAAACAATTGGTTCTAAGCTCTTGCTTAAGGATTTGAACTTAAATTTGCAAGCCAACCAAAAGATAGCTATTATTGGTCGAAATGGTGTAGGTAAGACCACCTTACTAGGTCTGATCAATGGCGAAGATGAAGAATTTGTCGGCAATATTACTCGTAAAAAAGGGTTAGTTATAGCAACCAGCCGACAAGAACACGCTGAAGTTGAAGACATCTCAGTAGTTGATTATATATTGAGCGAACTTCCTGAGTACTTGGCTTGCAAGTCTATTATGGAAGCCTTTGCTGAGATAAGTAGCCCGAGCGATACACAGCTAAGTGAGTACAGTGAGGCATTAGAACGTTTTATGCAGCTAGATTACTATCGAGCAGAAGATAGAGTCTTGCAAGAGCTTGATAAGTACCAGATCGATGACTCAAAAGCCAGGTCGCTAATAAAGCAGCTTTCTGGAGGACAAAAGCGCTTCGTAGAGCTGGTTAAGATTGCCGAGAGCAAGGTCGACCTAGCCCTAATCGATGAGCCTACAAACCATATGGACTATATCGCTAAGGCCGAGTTTATAACCTGGCTTGCGTCGGCCAAAGGAGCAGTTGTCTTGGTTAGTCACGATAGAGATGTACTAGCCAACGTCGATACGATTATAGAGGTCAAGGACCATAAAGCACTGATATTCACGGGCAATTACGATGCCTACCTCAAGCAAAATAGTTTGGCTACAGTTGCTGGCATGAACAACTACGAAGTGCAGCTTAGCACCATGGATAACCTTAAAAAGCAATTGGTCGAAGCTAATCGTAAAAAAGCTGGCTCAAGCAAGACGCCTAACCCATTCATACCAATGGTTAGGCGCTTCCAAAAACAAATTGAAGAACTCGAAAAAGTCATGGTTAAGCCCTCATTTTGGATAGACCAGCAATCGGTCGAGGGAATGTCAAAAAAAATTACTGACCGCTATGATAAATATAAAACCAAAAACATAGCCATCGCAACAGATCAGGCGGAGACTGGCTTCCAGAACCTCCTGACTATATCGGATTTGAGTATTGGTTACCAAGAGCCACTATTTAGTGGCATCGCCTTTAATCTCAACAGCGGTGATCGTGCCGAAATTAGAGGACGCAACGGAGCCGGCAAATCGAGTTTTATCAAATTAATATTAAAAGTGGCCAGCGGCTCGAATGCTGATATTAAGGTTTTTTCGGGGGCAATAATCCCAGAAAATGGTCTGCGTATTGGTTATTATGAACAAGAGATCAGCACAGAGTTGTTAAATATGACTCTAGCAGAGGCAATTGAGTCAGTTTATGTTCAGAATGAACTGGCGGTCAATCAGGAGAAAATAATGCAAATAGCTGCACAGTATTTGTTTGATCCTCGGGCTGATCTCAATCTAAAACTCAAGCAACTATCTGGTGGCCAAAAGGCCCGGTTCCAGATTATTAAAATGCTTGCCCCAGAGCCAAACCTGCTAATACTAGATGAACCTACCAATCATCTTGACCTGCCGAGTATCGAGGAGCTAGAGAGTGCTCTGCTCGCTTATACCGGAGCTATACTCTACGTTAGCCATGATAATTATTTCCGCGACAAGCTCGGCGGAGCTATCATTAATATATAGTTCTGGGTGCCTTGCAAAGCCATCTGTGCGGGTTTACAATTAGTATAGTAATAAATAATAATATATAAAATAATTTTATAGCGGAGGTAATTATGCCAGAAGAGAAAAAATCAAACAGTGAGAATGACAAACTAATGGGTATTTTGGCTTATTTAGGGATCCTAGTAATAGTTCCTTTATTCGCTGGAGGAAACAGTAAATTTGTAAAATACCACGCCAATCAGGGCTTGGTTTTGTTCATCGCTATGGTACTAACCAATATTTTATGGGTAGTTCCTTTTCTGGGGTGGATGGCTGCACCGGCTGTAGGTTTCCTACTGCTGGTACTGGCGATTATGGGTATTGTAAACGTCGTCAACAACGAAATGAAGCCGCTGCCACTAATTGGTGGAATCAAGCTCATCAAATAGATAATTTCGGACAGACCACTCTACTTGGTAGAATCATAAAAGGTACCTTTTTAGGAGGTGCCTTTTATAGTTGACATACCTGGCTCCTATCTGATACAATGACACCTGAGTTTTAACTATCAAACAACCCCGATAGTTAAGAGTACTGAGAAGCGACAAGGTCTTGACGGCTTAAAAAGCCTAAGGAAACCAGCCTGTTTACTCAGGTTTTATTATTTAATAACCAAGGAATTATGAAAGCATTACTCGCTAAAAAAGTTGGAATGACCCAAATATTTGATGCAAACGGTGTACGCAGTGGCGTAACCGTGCTTCAGGTTGG
>JBAXMM010000005.1:0-18095 GCA_037134295.1 bacterium | reverse complement strand
ATTCTGCGACCCCACAATTATACCACATCTTATAATCACCCCAATTGGCTCCAAAACTAGTATAATTGCTGTATAATCAGTCGGTGTCACAAATTATGATAAAAAAGCGTTATTATGACCGAACATAACCAGTCGCAACATTTGCTCGAGCTAGTAGCCCGAGCGCAGGCTGGCGATGAAGCAGCTTTCGAACAACTCTATAACGAATGCTATGAGCCAATACTGCGCTTTATTGCTTTTCGTGTGCCAACGCCAGATGATGCCGAAGATCTCTCCCAACAAGTATTTATACGTTTTTGTAAGAATCTTACTAAATGGAAGGATCAAGGCTATTCGCCGATGGCCTATATATTTACTATTGCCAGGAGCGTCATTGCCGATTACTGGAGGGCCAACAAAAACCGGCCGGTCAGTAACTCGGAAGACATCATACCGCTCTTGGTAGATAGTAGCAGGGGGCCGCAGGACATCGCGCAGGGCAACGAAGCTCTAAGTGATATACTTAGTGCTATCGCCGAGCTGCCCGACAATTACCAAGAGGTAGTGGGCCTGAGGCTTATCGAGGGTTTATCGAATCCTGAGATAGCTAAAATCATCAATAAATCCGAGGTGGCAACCCGAAAACTCTATTCTAGAGGCATACAGAAGTTGCAACTAATCCTAAAAACTGGAAAAAACAATGAATAATTACCAAAAAATACTTCAATATCATCTCGATAACAATCTTAAGCAGATTTCACCAAAATATGCCAAATCTTTGAATTCTGCTCAAAAACAAGAACTAGCCCAGGCCTTAATGCTAAATACTAGGCTCTCGCAGCTCAAAGTAAGGGATAGTTCTGGTCAGCAGTCCTTGCGCCAAGCCCTTGGGTCGCTGGATAGTTCTGCAGGCGCCAAAGCGAGTTTTATAAACCGTGTATTCAAGATCCATCGCCTGCGAATAGCTACCACCTATGTGGCAGTTGCGGCGATTGTTCTGGCTGCCGGAGGTTTTGGCGCCCTAACTCTCAAGAAGCCCAAATCCGATAGCCTCAAAACCTCTAGCGTCTCCGCTAACGGCTCTATCGAAAATATCCATAATCTCAACCTAGCAGATGCCGAAAACGACGCCAGCCAGCTAATAGTCGACGATAGCGCCGATAAAGCAGCAGCCGCCGACCTTCAGAGTGTTTCTAAGCTTGATGAGGTAACCAATGGGGAATTCTAAGATGAAACTCACTAGCCGATTTGTGCTAGCACTAGCAATCATCATCCTACAGCTTACAAATGTTGGTGCGGCCACCGCCCAGGGAGCCAGAACCGAACCCAAGCTGCCGTTTTGCCAAAACATCGACTCGGTCACTGCTGGTATCACCGCGGGCATCGAAGGCAAAAAAATGCCCCAATACAATAAAATCAGTGGTTTTAATCCCGAGCTCGATAGTAAAAGAGCCGAAGCCGACACGATGCGTAGTCAACACTTCGAAAAAATAGTCAAAAAATACAATACTCCAGTCCAGGCTCGAGCCATTGCCGAATACAAGCAAACCATGCAGGATGCTGTCGCCAAGCGCCGTTCGGCCGTCGATACCGCTCGACAAGAATTCAAAGACGCAGCTAATGCCTTGCAGGCCACACACCACCAAGCAGTTGCTCAAGCCGAACAAAACTTACTCTCTAGCATTGAGGTAATCATTGCAAAGGCAAAAACTGACTGTAGCGATGGTATCAACCCAGAACTAGCCAGAGATGGCTTTAAAGCTGCTCTCGTCCAAGCTCGTGCTGAGTTTCGAGCGTCCGTAGGTCCCCAGCCAAACCAACAGCAGGCACTCAATTCGTTGATAGCTACTCGCAAACAAGCTATCGATCTAGCTATCGCAGAGTTTAGACAAATAGCTTACGATGCCAAAGAAAAGCTTTTGCTCACCCTATCTCTGTAATATACAGCAAAAAGTTTGCTAGAATATAGCTATGGGATTTATCAATAAAATAATTCAATTCGTGCTGTTTGTGGCTACTTTGCTGCTTATTAATATTTTTACTTTTGTTGGAATTTTTTCATCAAACCAAAACCTAACCAAAATACTCGAAACATCCGGATTTTACTCGGTAGCATCAAAGTCGATGTCCAGTGAGCTCATTGGGCAAATCACAACCTCCAATCAGGCCCTCTCTGTTGCTATCAAAAACAGCTTAGGCCTTGCAATAAACTCCGATACTGCCAAGACCGTCATTACGCCCGGTCAGATAGTTTTTGTGGAGTGGCTCAATAACAGCCAGCCTACAATTAATCTTGACCTAGATTTGATGCCTATTAAAAATAAATTAATTTCGTCCTCGGTCGATCCCAAAGTGAGTTTTGAGATTACAAAACTTCTACCCGATAATCTGCTGATATTAAATTCTAAAAAAGATACTAACAATCTCTTGCCCCAGCTAGAGCGTATCAAGCTCGCCTACACTACAGCCAAAAATGCTATGCCAGTGCTATGGCTAGTAGTGGCCAGTTGCTTGCTCTTGCTCTTTATACTAAATATCAAAAAAGGTAGCAAAAAATTTACCAAGGCCTGTTACCCACTACTATTTGCTGGGACATTGGGATTGATCATTGCTACCTCAGCGGTAGTTGTGGCCAGTAGCATTGCCCTGGATCCCAATACCAAGCTCGAGCCAAACAATTTTCAATTACTAACCAAGATTATTATGGTGGCGGTTCAGCAAACGACCTTAGCCTTTAGCCTACTTGCTGTAGCTAGCCTGGCCGTTATAGTGATATCGAAGTTTATATACAGGGGCAGAGATAAAGCTTTGAAACACAAAGGCAAGCACTAGCTACTAAACTTCATAACGGCTCTTCCAGCGCGGACTTTTGAGCTCGTACTTGATCATTGAAGATATTATTTCCAGCAATATAAGCAAACTACCCAGCGGGTATAGTAATGCCCCTGTGATACTCTGTTTTGATTTGAACATTACGATAAGCCTATTAAACAGCATTAACACAAAGCCAACTGTTAATAAAATTGTCCCTTCGTACTGCCCAATGGCTAGTAGGTATGTAAGTATTACTATTGGTAAGGTTGTCACAAATATACCACCTGTAATAAGGGCTATACTGAGGGGCATATTAAACCTTAGGCTAGGGTAGAGCCGCTGCTCGTTATAATTTCTGAGCTCACCGAAATCTGATCTATTTTGGCTAATAGCTAAATCGCTTGCACAGTAGAAAGCGGTATTGAGCCCGGCACGTTTTGCTCTATTGGCAATATCTAGGTCCTCCAGGGGGCTATTTTTGACCGACTCAAATCCACCAACGCTATTGATAGGAGATCTTTTAAATGCCAGCAGGCTGCTGTAGGCTGTCGCTAGTTCCGGGTGTTTCTGAGTCAAGTAGGCCGATGGATACATACCAAATAGCAAATACTGCTCCTGGCTCATAATCAGCTGTTGCCAAAAAGATTTGTTTTGGTCGGCTGGTAAAAGCGATACTAGCTCAGTGGCGCTAGCATCAAAAATACTAGCTATAACTGATAGCGTATTAGGAAGAAGAATAATATCAGCACCAAGTAGCACAGCTATGCTGGACTTCGACTTTTTAAAAAGCACATTGCTCGCCCAAGCCTGCATTGCCCAGCCTGCAGGGGGTTTTGGTACGTCGACGATATGAAGTCGTTTGTCTTGGTAGCCTTCAGCTATTTTTTGAGCCTGTGGGTTGTTGTCGAGGTTAGCATAATAAATGTCAAAGTGCGGGTAGTTTTGACCAATTAGGGCCAAAATTGTGGAGGCGATATTGTCCTTATCACCAATCGAGTGCACTAGTATATCGATGTGTGGAAGCTCGCCTAATCTTTTCGATTTCGGCCTGGCTAGCACATGATAGTTGTAGGTTATCAAAGCGAGCTGAACTATGCCAAAACCCAATATAAATCCGGCAAACCAGACCGTTCTAATCCCAGCTAATCCAAATGGGTCGAATACAAACAGTAGCAACTGGCTCAGCCAGAACCCCACAATCAGATTAAGCCAAATAAAATTCTTCCAGGCTCGGCGGTATTGAGTACTATTGGCATCTGAGCGAAACTTCCTAAAAAATAGCACATTAAGAGGGTATACAAGCAGTATTAGGCTTGCCAGCAGACCCCAGGGAAAATAAAAGATCGTAGCAATTAAGCAGCATAGACTGTAGAGAACCAGGCTGTAGGTGTTGGTAAATTTGCTTCCGAGCTTGGTGGCAATCGAGGCAATGCCAGCCGAGCGGTCGGGCTTGATGTCCGGAATCGACCCCAGCGCCTGAGAGGCAGCACCCCAGCAAAAGAAGGCAATAATCGCCGGCCATGGCAGAGAACCGGCACCAGCATACACCAAGCCAAAGACCAGCGGCAGTACAAAGTGCAAACTAGAATTAATCGAATCCAAAATCGGCACCTCTTTGAAGCGTAATGGGCTCATTGAGTAGCTAAACGCAAAAAATACAATCAGTCCAATTACGATGTTGCTAAGCACACTTCCAGTGGCAAGCAAAAAAACCAACAAGGGCAGATTTAAGCCGATTATCAAATAAAACATCATTTTGTGCTTGGCCTTATCAACCAATCCACCCTCGATAGAGTTCTTGCGAGGGTTTTTGATGTCCGAATCGTAGTCGTAGATGTCGTTGACACCATACATCAGATAATTATAAAAAAAACAAAAATAAATCGTACCAATAATACAGCTTAGGGTAATAGCTCCGTGGCCAATCGTGTAGCCCACAAAAAAAGGTATGGCGGTATTTGGCCAACTAAATGGTCGCGAGGTTAGCAGGACTTCTTTAAGGCTTGGTTGAGTGTTTTTTGTGGCTTTTGTCTTCATTGCAAAGTTTGTTAAATAATCCCGGTAGCACAAGAACCGCTACTACTAAGTAACCCAAATCCTCAATGGGAAAGGTTAGTATTCTGATATTCAGAATCGAGTTAGTATTATACACCACTATCGGTAGGGCTGTAAGATAAGTATTAAAGACTAGCATACTTGCCAGTACGGCTAGGCCAGTCCACAGCGTCGCTTTTGAAAACTTGAACTTAACTTTATATATAAAATTGATGCCAAGCCCCAAAATTATAGCAACAAAAATTAGCAGGCTATATCTTAGCATTGGCTAACCTTCGAGCTATAAGCTGATTGACGTTCAAGACAAAATAGCAGAGCAAAAACAAAAATAAAAACTCCTCGATTGGCAAACTCTCGCTACCTATGTATAATCCCACTACGTAGGCAGAGTTGGTACTGAAAATCTGCCAATTGATCCCGATTATATCTACCAGGATTAGTAGGCTCATAACAATACCTATCGACCGTACCGCGGCCCGATGGTTTTTAAAAAACACTAGTCGGTATTTCTTGTCAGCCAAGAACATGCCGAAGATACTAAAAATAAGGATGACTATATAGGTGTATTTCACAATATGTATTATATGATAGTTTTATAAATCTATGAAAAAACTCATAACAAAACCAGTTAAAAAATCAAATACCAAGACCGCCATCATTATCGGTGGAGGTATCGGCGGGTTGTGCACGGCGGCTCGTTTGCTAAAAAATGGCTACCAAGTAACTGTTATCGAAAAAGAAGCCAAAATTGGGGGCCGAGCCAATCGGATCATGAAATCGGGCTATACCTTCGATACAGGCCCGACGCTGCTAATGATGACCGATGTCTTATACGATACTTTCAAATACTGCGGCAAAAACTTTGATGACTACATCGAGCTTATCCAGCTAGAACCAAATTACCAAGTTGCTTTCGCTGATAAAAGCAAAATAACTGTTAGTAGCAACCTTCCAAAATTCATCAAGGAGCTAGAGCGTTTCGATGTTAAAGCACCTGAACAGTTCTATAAGTTTTTTGCTGCCGTATCGGCCATTTACCGTATATCCAGAGCCAGCTTTATAGATACCAACTTCGATAGGGTGCTGGACTTTATTAATCCCAAAAGTGGCTTTGAGCTGTTAAGAAGACGAGGTCTAAGCAAGCTATATAATTTTGTGTCGTATTATTTTAAAGACGAACGACTCCGGCAGTTATTTAGTTTTCAGAGCATGTACCTTGGCGTCAGCCCGCACGAAGCACCAGCAGTCTATAGCGTAGTTAGTTATATGGAGACAGGCCTTGGTATCTGGTATCCTAAAGGTGGAATGTATTCGCTATCAATGGCGCTAGCCAAGCTAGTCACGGATCTTGGTGGTGAAATCCGAACCTCTACTCTGGTCGACGAGATTATTATCGAAAACAAAACTGCCGTTGGGGTCAAAATCAAAAATACCACCATTATGGCAAACACCATTATAGCCAACGCCGACCTTATTTATAGCTATCAAAAACTGATAGATGCTAAATCTAGAACTTCGATGCCAGACAATAAACTCCAGGCCTACAAACAAGCTAGCTCAGCTTTATTATTTTACTGGGGTGTGGATGATCCTTGTGAAGATATGCTTCATCATAATGTTTATCTATGTAAGGATTTTAAGAATAATCTCGACGAAATCTTCCATCAAAAAGTTTTGCCCAAGGACCCGTCTTTTTATACCTATATTCCTACAAAAACAGACCCTAGCCTGGCGCCTAAGGGCAAGAATGTTTTTTATGTCTTGGTCCCTGTGCCAAATCTCGACTCCAATATCAATTGGGAAAAAGGTATCCAACGTATTAAAAATCAAGTTATTAAGCGGCTTAAATCAGAATTTGGCTTAGACATTGAAAGCAAAATTAAAACTGAGTCTATTTTTACTCCTCAAGATTTTGAATCTAAGTTTAATCTTCATATGGGTTCAGCCTTTGGGCTCAGCCATCACTTTTTCCAGTCGGGCTATTTTAGGCCGCACAACAAGAGCAAAAATATCAAAAACTTATACTTTGTTGGCGCTAGTACTTATCCTGGAGGGGGGATTCCCATGGTAACATTAAGTGCAAAGCTAGTAACAGAAAGAATTCTGCAAGATGTCAAAAAATGAAGCTACAAAACTACTGAATCTAAATAAGTACACTAAAACCCAAATCGACTCTAGGCTTATTAAGTTTTACGATACAAAAATAGTCCAAGCCAGGGCTATTGATCCGCTCTACGCTAGGCTGCTCGAAGATATGAAGAAGTTTATATTGCGTGGGGGTAAGCGACTACGCCCAACTCTAATGCTTTTGGGCTACCGTGCATCAGGAGGTGAGGATATCGATTTTGCATTAGATGCCGCATTATCACTCGAGATATTCCATAATTTTGTACTAATCCACGATGATATTATGGACGGCGATCTAACGCGCTACGGAGGGGCCAATATTACCGGCGTTTATAACAAGCGCTTCAGAGGCCCTCTTGGAGATTCATCGGCAAGGCACTCAGCTGAGTCGGTGGCCATTCTTGCTGGCGAGCTTAATGAATTTTTTACCTTCGAAGTCATAACGGCACTGCAAGCGAATCATGAGATGATTCTAAATATGATGAGTCATTACCAAAGTGTTTTATTTGAAACTGGTGCAGGTCAAATGCTCGACGTTATGAGCAGTGTTCGAGGCCAAATAAACTTGTCTAAGATCGAAAAAGTTAATTATTACAAAACTGCTCAATATACCATTACATCACCACTTCATTTTGGAGTTATTGCCGCAGGGAACAAAGACAAAAAACTCCTAAACGACTTCTCGGCTTTTGGGGCTGAGCTAGGCAAGGCTTTTCAACTCGCCGATGACCTCTTGGGAGTTTTTGGATCAAGTCGCCAAACTGGCAAACCGGTCGGCTCTGATATCAGGGAGGGCAAGCAGACAATGCTAATGTATCATGCCAAAAAACTTGCCACGACTTTGCAGTGGAAGGCCATCGAATCACGGCTTGGAAAACAGAATATTAAATCAGACGATGTCAAGATGGTGAGGTCCATATTAAAAGATAGCGGCGCCCAGGCCAAAGTGGCAGTTGCAGCCGAAGACCACCTTGCAAAAGCTTTAGGCATCCTAGATGAAATAAAGATTGATGACGAAGCGAAGGCGCTTCTTAAGTCTTTTGCAGACTACTGCGTAACTAGAAAGAAATAAATGTTAAATCTTGGGATCTACAAAGAAATCAGCGCACGACTCAGCCGAGACATTACAAATTCTTACTCCACATCATTTTCTGCAGCCACCAGACTGCTTGAGCCTGACGTCAGTGAGGCGATTGTGGCAATCTACGGCTTCGTTAGGGTAGCTGACGAAGTAGTTGATACCTGGCGTCCAGCCCAAATGGAGAGCTACATCAATGACCTCGGTAGTGACCTCAAAAGAGCGGTCCGGAGCGGATTTAGTATCAATCCAATTGTACAGAGCTTTGCACTGGCGATAATCAAATACAAAATACCTCTAGAGCTGGTAGAGGCGTTTTTAAAAAGTATGAAAATGGACATCACAAAAAAATCCTACAACGAAGCCGAATACCAAAAATACATCTATGGCTCCGCCGAAGTAGTCGGATTGATGTGCTTGATGGTTTTTGTAGGAGGCAACAAAAGAGCCTATTCGAGCTTATTATCCTCAGCTAAAGCACTCGGTTCGGCCTTCCAAAAAATAAACTTCTTAAGAGATATCGGTAGCGACAGCTTGCAGCTAGGGCGCTTATACTTTCCGGGGCTCAATGGCCAGATCGACGATGAAGCCAAAAACATAATAATTGAAGATATCAAAAAAGACCTCAGCGTTGCCAAGAGAGCCATCAAAAAACTTCCCAAATCTAGCCGATATGGCGTCGAGTTGGCTTATCGTTATTTTGCTGCAATCAACCAAGAAATGTCTCGACGCCCTATCGTTGATATTAAAAGTAACCGTATTAGCCTCTCCAGGCTCACCAAACTCAAAATATATTGTCTTGTAAAGCTTAAGCAAACATTAGCTAGCTAGGTCATAAGAAGCTATAATTAAAACATAATAAACTTAAAGATGAATACAAATCGTAATATCGATATTGCTAGAGTCAATAAAAGCAAAGCTGCCAGCCGATCCAACAGCTCTATTCGTCCTAGACCAGAAGACCATAGCGACAACCAACTCAAAGTCAAACCAGCTTATCGAAGTAATGCTGGGATACCTTTTTTTTCGCTAATCTGGTCGAGTATTGCGTCAGTTTTTAGGTCAGATTTATTTATACTGTCATTTATAAGAAACCTATTGAGCGTACGAGTGCTACTATTTGCAATCCTCCCATTGGTGTATTTTCAATTGCGCTACATGCTAATACTTAAGCCAGATCAAATCCTGGTGAACCTTAAATCAGTTGTAGCCCCCAGCAACACATTCCAATTTATAACTTGGTTAGCTGCTGGCTGCCTATTGGTCTTGGTTAGTTGGCTAGCCGACACCGTTATATATCCGGCTCTAGTCCGTATCAGATACCAGCAGCTAGACGAGCGTAAGCCACTGATTAAAAAAGCCCTGAGCGACTCGTTAAAAGGAATAATCCCTAACTCACTTCAGAAGCTAACCAAGTCGGCGGTAGCTCTGGTACTTATACTCGTCGCTCTAGCTGGCTATTACGCAATGTATATCTTGGGCTACGGCGAGCTCCGTTTGCAGATTTGGCTTTATGTGGTCTTTTCGGTATTCGTGCTGGTTGTATTTTGTATTTATATTAGCTTTCGATCATGGCTACAGGCAGCCACTGCAATTGGATCCGATCAGGGCAAGAGCAAACTAGCAATTAGTGCCAAACAAGCTATTTTCCATCCTGCTAGCGCTATTTGGCATGGCTTTAATTGGCTGCTCAGCTTGGCTATTTTTATAGCTGCAAGCTTGGTACTGGTCTGGGCCGAGATATATTTATTGCTCAAAGTCCAATCTACATCTCTCAATATCCTTTTGCTAGCTGTTTTTACCACCATACTATACTTGCTCTGGACCGTTTGGAGCTCTAGTAGGGCTGGCTACTGGGCTTATATTATGCATTTTCGGCGCCATGACGTTAAATTAGCCTTTTCATCTGAAGCCGAATCAAGCTATATCGGTCTTTGGATAGTCATCATTGCTGTTTTGCTGGTATTCGGACTGTTTTTGGCCATTTGTGTAGCCTATTCGGGCAATTTGTCCGCCCTGCTTAGTAGCATTTGGGCTAAACTTCCCGATACTATCAAGGTTAATTTGCCCAGACCAAACTAAAAGCGTTGACAAAAGGGGTATTTATTAGGTAAAATAGCAACCAAAGGCCTAGCAGGCTTTTTTAGATTAAATTTTAAATGCACGCATTTACCAACTACATCAAAAACTCGATTGCAGAAATGCAGAAAGTAATATGGCCCACTCGCAAGCAAGCCTTACAGCTGACACTACTAATAATACTAGTATCGATTGCACTGGGTCTAACTTTAGCAGGACTCGATTGGATTTGGAGAAATGCCCTGAAATCATTAATTTTAAGGACTTAATTTCATGATAGATATACAAAAAGATTGGTACGTCATACACACCTACTCTGGCTACGAAGACCAGGTAGCTGAAGCCTTGCGCCAACGTATCGACTCACTAGATATGAAAGACAAGATTTTCGATGTGATTGTGCCTAAAGAAAAGCAAATCGAAATCAAAAATGGTACACGCCGTACTGTCGAGCGCAAGATTTTCCCAGGCTACATCATAATCGAGATGGTTGTTACTGAAGAGTCTTGGTTCGTGGTTCGCAATACACCAAATGTTACTGGTTTTGTCGGCACTAGCACCACCCCTTCGCCACTTAGTGCAGATGAGGTTAAGTCTATTCAGCGCCGAATGGGAATTGATGAGCCAAAATACAAAATAGACTTCGCGATTGGTGAAACAGTAAATATAACCGACGGACCGTTCAAAGGATTTGATGGTCAGGTCAATGAAATCGACGAGCAAAAAGGCAAGATCAAGGTCTTGGTTAGTATGTTCGGCCGAGAAACCCCTGTTGAGCTCGACTCACTACAGGTAAACAAGATCTAAGAAAGGATCAATAATGGCAGCAGAAGCAAAAAAAATACAGGCTAAAGTAAAAATGATAATCATGGGAGGACAGGCCACACCAGCCCCTCCAGTCGGATCATCTCTAGGACAACACGGAGTCAATATGATGGATTTTATCAATCCATTCAATGAGCAGACACAAGACCGTAAGGGCCAGCCAACTCCGGTGCACGTTACTATCTACGCCGATAAAACCATGACCTTTGTAACCAAGGGAACACCAGCAAAAATACTAATCAAAGAAGCTCTTAAGCTCAAAAAAGCCTCAGGTGTCCCCAACAAAGAGAAGGTTGGTAAACTTACCCAGGCTCAACTAACAGAAATTGCTGAAAAGAAAATGCCCGATCTTAATGCTAACGATATTGAGGCCGCCAAAAAAATAATCGCTGGCACTGCCCGATCTATGGGAGTCGAAATAGAATAAATAATTAACCTCGCTGTGGGATCTATCACAAAATAGAGTTTGACCACGAAAGGAGCAATAAAATGGCTAAGATAAAAAAAGAAGACATTACAAAAACAGAAGCAACCGAGACTGAAGCTAAGGCTGCAAAAAAGACCGCTGTGGCTGCTGCCGATAAAGAAAGCGTCGAGACTACCACCGATGCCAAATTAGCTAAGGCTGGCAAGAGAAGTGCCAAAACAGCAAAAGAAGCAGTCGAAAAGGAAGCTAAAGAGGTCAAAAAAACTCAGACTGCTAAGGCTAAAAAGGTGGAGGCTGTAAAGCCAAAGCAAAATCCGCATGTCAAAAAATATTCCAAGAATCAAAAAGCTAGTAAGGCCCTAATAGAACCAGGTAAAATGTACGGCCTTAAGGAAGCCGTCGATCTACTTTTTAAAGTATCTAAGGTCAAGTTCGATGCCTCTGCGGAGCTTCATGTAGCCTTGCACATCGATCCTAGACAGGCCGACCAGATGGTTCGAACAAGCACCTCACTACCTAACGGAACCGGCAAATCTGTCCGAGTAGCTGTTATTGCGACAGACGAACTAGCTGCCGCAGCGAAAAAAGCCGGAGCTGATTTGGTGGATTCTGAAGCACTAATTAAAGACATTACAAAAGAGAAGTTTGACTTCGATGTCCTAATAGCAACACCAGACAAGATGGCTGAAGTCGGTAAGCTAGCTAAGGTCTTGGGTCCAAAAGGCCTAATGCCATCACCCAAAAATGGTACTGTTACAGCAGATCCTGCAAAATCAGTTGAAGAATTTAAAAAAGGTAAAGTAGAAATCAAAAATGATGCTAATGGTATCATTCATGTCGCATTTGGAAAGCTCAGCTTTAAGCCTGAAGACTTATATGCTAATGCCAAAGCCGTGGTTAAGGCTATCTCCTCTGCAAAACCAGCCGGCGTCAAGGGCGTATTTATAAATAGTATGTTTGTTAGCTCCAGCATGAGCCCAAGCATTAGACTAGACAATAATGAAACCATTAAAGAAGCCAAAGAAGCCAAAGAAGCCAAAGAATCCAAAATAAAATAAAAAATAGTACTATTGGCTGAATCTAACAGCTCCTGCAATGGAGCTGTTAGTCGTTATGCTTTCAGTGTGGGTACTAAGTCTGCTACATTAGAGTAGTCAACGTACCTTCAAAGCACATCGTAAAAGGAGCAAAGTTGCCAATCAACGTCGGTATATTCGGGAACGACTCAAGTTTTGACAGTCGTTTCATTCCAGACTACCAAGAGCTTACCGAGCTTGTAGCGCATATCAAGGCTCTCGGCATTAGTATCGCTTTGACCTCAGGGTCTTTCGATCACTTTCACCTTGGGCACGCGATGTATTTAGAAAAAGCTCGCGAATTTGCAGACCTGCTTATAGTTGGGGTCGATAATGACGATAAAGTCCGTCATCGCAAGGGTGAAAATAGACCACTCTTTCCTCAGCAAGAACGGCTCAATATTTTAATACGACAACGGTCGGTTGATATTGTCACGCTTAAGGCACTAGAGCATCAGCGCTGGGAGCTAATCGCAGCAGTCCGTCCTGATGTACTAGTTTCTACTAAAGATAACTACACAGCCAGCGAGATTGAAGAGATCGAGCTTACTTATAGCTGCAAAATAGTGGTCTTAGAGCGTCAAGCCGAGACTTCTACCAGCGCTAAGGTGCGTCGACTAAACCTTGATATGGCCAACGGCTTCGCCAAGGAAATGAACAAAATAATGCCCGAAGTGATCCAGGGTGTTATAGATAGTGTTTTGGGAACCGACCACCAAGGGGAGAGCCAATGAGCACGATTGTGGCTTACGTCCCAGTATTGCACCGAGGTTACCTAGATTTTTTTAATCGGCATCGAAATGCCAATGCCATCTACCTGCTCGATAGAGGTTTTTGCATTCAGGAGCAATCTAAATTAGAAAAAGATATTCGTAGTCTCGACGCAGCTGAAGTGGCCCTCGCACTGAGTGCCCTTGGATATCCGCTAACGATGTTTAGCATAATCAACTCGCCTGAGTTTTTGAGCTCAATTGGTGATAATGTGATAATGCCAAACGAGGATATATCTAAAATTATTGCAGCCAAGTATCTTGTTGATCCAGTCGAATACGACAACACTTTTTTGAGGTGGGACAATACAAGAATCAAGGCAGAGCAAGAGGTTGTAGAGCATTTTGCTTTGAGCCAGGATGATTTTAGTAACCACATAATGGCACTTTGCTATAAGCAAGCCGAGCAAAGTGCTGATTGGTGGCGACAAGTTGGAGCTTGCATCGTCAAGGATGGGGAAGTTATACTACGGGCCCACAACCAGCACGTGCCAAGTGCTAACCAACCCTATTTCGATGGCGACTCGCGCTCGGAATCCAAAAAGGGTATCGATATTCATCTTTCCACAGCTTTTCACGCTGAGCTCAGCCTGATTGTTGAAGCTGCCAAAGAGGGTATCGGGCTAGACCGTGGCCACCTGTATGTTACGACCTTTCCTTGCCCCTGGTGTGCAAAAGCAATCGCCTATTCAGGTATCTCTAGGGTTTATTTTGCTGATGGATATTCGGTCTTGGATGCCGAATCAATCTTAACTGCAAATAACATCGAGATTTATAGGGTTGTAAAATAAAAGTCCCCCGAGACCTACCGTTAGCGGTAGTTCTCAGGGGGCTTATTTATTTCGGGCTTACTACTAAGCTTAAATCTTACAGGCTGGTGGTCTTTATTAAAAACATCACCAACTTTAATATGCGCGTGCAAGTGGTTGACTGACCCAGAAACATACTGGACCGGCCCAACCCGCATGGCAAAACCAAAAAACTCGAGCTGATAGCGGGCTTCAACCCAGCTAATTACTTCACCCAGCTCTCTTTGAGCTTCAATTGGTAGCTTTCGGAAATCAACGCAATGGTGGGCACTAATGACAAGTAAATCAATTAGCGTACCATCATATGGGTTGTCATTATGTGTTACAGTCCAGTGTTTTGCATTGTGCAAAATCGGACTGTCATGGTACCACTCCAGCCACTGACTACAAAATGGGCAGATGCCAGTATTTTCTATCTCAAGCATTTTATCGGTCTGTTCGGCCGAGCGTGAGCTTGGGTAGTAAAATACCTCGCGCGGTACATCGTACTCATCTAGCCTAAGGTATTCCAAAAAAGCATAGTCGTGCGAGTTGTCATCATCTTTGGCATGAAGCTCGCTAGTAGTTAGCTTCCAGTCACTAATCGGTGTTGAAGGGAAGTGTTTATCTCCCGTGAATTCACCATTGACTAGCGTAATGAGTAGCTTAGATACTCTCATGTCAGCCAGCGCTTGCTCGTAAATTGTTTCGCCACCAATAATATAGATGTCGCACTTGCGAGCTTCAGCAACTTGTTCTGCTAGAGCCATAGCTTGTGAATAATCTACACTAGTAGCAAGACAGCCGTGCTCAAAAAACTTTTTAGTTGAGCTGATTACAATATTGTAGCGATTGGGAAGTGGACGACCAATCGATTCATAGGTTGCTCGCCCCATTACCACAACATTGTTGGTTGTCATCTGCTTAAAACGGCGCATGTCAGCTTTTAGGTCCCAGCCTGGCAACCCACCACTCTCGCCAATTACACGAAACTTATCCCGGGCGGCGATGATATAAATCATGTCGCCACCGGAATATTTCCTATGGCTGGGTGTGGGTGGTAGTCCGTAAGCTCAAAATGCTCGGCCCGAAAGTCGTGAATATCCACGACTTTTTGACCCGCACTAGTTAGCCGAACTGTCGGCAGGCTGGCACTTGATCTGGCAACCATCTCTTGCGCTGCCTGCACTTGGTCGGTGTAAATATGAGCATCCACAATGTAGTGAATGTAGCTACCGGGCTGGTAGCCCGTAAGTTGTGCTAGCATCATTAAAAGCGCCGAGTACTGAACCATGTTAGATGGAACTCCAACTGGAACATCGCCGGAGCGTTGCTTCATATGCAGATGCAGTCGACCATTGATGATACGAACCTGCACCCAGCCATGACACGGAGCAATCGTAGCTTTATTGATGCGACCTGAGTCGCGAGCTAGCCAAGCGCCATACCAGGGGTTAACAAGGTGGGTTCGGTCATATGGGAACTCAATAATCTGCTTCACAAGATGCTCAAATTGGTCATAAGAATTGCCGTCTTCATCGGGCCAGTCGTGGAACATTGCTCCATAGCTAGCTGGTCCGATGTCGCCGGTTTCTAGGCCACGTTTTGAGCATTTTTCTTCGCTAGCCCAGGCATCCCACCAGTCACATCCGAATTCTGCAAACTGCTCGGTTGTTCGTGCTCCGTTGATGAAGGCACACAATTCGCCGATTGCTTTATTCCAGAATCCTTTGATGCTTCGGTTGGTAATAACCGGGAAGCCATTACGTAAATCAAAGCGCATTTGGGCGCCAAGGATTGTTAGTGCTTCCTGACCTTGTCTGGTCGGGACTATTTCTCCAGATGTCAAAATACTTTTAAGCAACAGCCGATACTGATCGTCTGGCTGTCTCTTATCAAACGACAAGTACTCCACCACAGTTCATCTCCCTATATTGGGTCTATCGGGTATTGTCAGCTAAAAGTGTAGCTCATACTGATATCTCTGTAAACAGATGCTATAATCTATAATTATGAATAAGCTATTCGAATTAACCCAAAAAGAAGCCAACAAACAGCGTTCGACAATCAACTTGATTGCATCCGAAAATTACCCAAGCCCAAAGGTCCTGGAGCTACTGGGGTCTATTTGGAACGACAAGTATGCCGAAGGCTACCCTCATAAGCGCTACTACGCTGGCAATGTTTTTGCCGATGAGCTAGAAGAATTTGTAGCCCAAAAGGCTCTAGAGGTTTTTGACCATACCAATGAGTATGGTGTTAATGTGCAGGTTCTCTCAGGAAGCCCAGCGAATATGATGGTGTATTTTACTATTTTAGAGCCTGGCGATACGGTTTTGAGCTTAGATCTCAATAGCGGCGGACACCTTAGCCACCTGCACTCAACCAGTGCTCTTAATAAGTTTTATTCTCACCAGAGCTACTCGTTGAACCAAACAGACAATGGCTTCGAAATTGATATGGATGACTTTAAAAATAAGCTAATGGCCACCAAGCCACGTCTCGTAGTTATCGGTTTTTCAGCCTATACTCGCCAATACGATTTTGCCAAACTCTGCGAAATAGCCCACGCCAATGGCGCATTGGTACTGGCCGACATCGCTCATATTAGCGGTCTTGTGGCGACCGGCAATCATAGCAGTCCTTTTGGTAACGACGGGCAGGGAGCAGACTTCATTATGACCACCACCCACAAGACTCTGCGAGGCCCCCGCTCGGCAATGCTTTTCGCCAAAAGCGAATACATGGCTGCAATCAACAGGACCGTCTTCCCTGGTACCAGCGGAGGCCCTCACCTCAATCAAATCGCAGCTGTCGGCCAAGCTCTTCTGGAAGTAACGGGCGAGCAATCCTATCCTGACGGGCGAGCTTTTGGCGATTATATCACTGCGGTTTTAGACAATACCAGGGCCCTTGAAGCAGGACTAAAATCTGAGGGAATCGAAATGGTATCAGATACCCAAAACCATATTGTTCTTATTAAGCTCCCGGCCGCAGCCGATAGTCTTGAACTCCAAAAAAAGCTTGAATCTGCTGGGGTTTTAACCAATCGCAATGCAATTCCAGGTGAGACCAAGACCCCATGGAGCCCCAGCGGCCTAAGGCTTGGAGCCGCAGCCATAACCTCGCGTGGTGCCAATCTTGCCCAGTCTCATAAGCTCGGGGAGCTAATAGGAACTGTAATCACTGGTCAGGACACCAACCCACTTCATAAATTTGCTACTGAATTAAGTCGTGATTTGAGCTGGTTGTATCAGGCTTAGGGTAGCCGATAAAACCCCTTGAATTATTTTCCTCTATCTGATATAATAAATACCGATTACCAAAGACTGCCGCTGTTTATGATTATCTTAAACTTAATTCGCTGCAAGAGGTTACAAATCTAATTAATAGATTTTCAAACTTTATAATCTTTGGCTGGTCCAAAGATTTTTTGTTTGGTAATCAAGCACATTAAATTTAAAGCATTGGAGAGTGCCTATGGCAAAGACACGTGAGCAAAAAGAGGCTGACGTTAAGATTTTGGCTGAGGCTTTTTCTGGCAGCAAAATTGCCGTAATGACTGATTACAGAGGGCTCGATGTTCCTGCAATCAACGACTTGCGCAACCAGCTGCGAGAAGCAGATGTCAGCTACAAGGTAAGTAAAAACACCTTGCTAAAAGTTGCTATCGCCCAGACCAATCAAAAACAAGCCGATACTTCAATTTTTACTGGCCCAATGGCAATTGCCTTTGGACAAGACGAAGCTCAAACTTGCAAGATTATTGCAGACTTCGCAAAAGCCAATGAAAATCTCGAAATACTCGGTGCTATTGATGAGTCGGGCAATACGCTCAGCCGCGAAGAAGTAATGGTATTGGCCAAGCTTCCAAGTCGCGAAGTGCTTATCGCTATGACGGTTGGCACAATAGCCGCCCCGTTAAGTGGATTCGTAAGAGTACTAAATGGCAACATAACTAAATTACTGTTTGCATTAAATGCAATTCAGACTAAAAAGGGAGAAGTATAATATGTCGGAAGAAACCGCAAAACCAGAAGCAGCAAAAGAAGCTGTCAAAGAAGAAGTAAAAGAAGA
>JBAXMM010000004.1:0-19118 GCA_037134295.1 bacterium | reverse complement strand
CTAGGGGTTGATATATTTGAGGTCGGCGAAAAAGTCGTAGTCTCAGGTATTTCAAAGGGTAAAGGTTTTGCAGGTACAATTAAACGCCACAATTTTAACACCGGTCCCAAAACCCATGGTAGCCACAACTACCGAGCACCAGGATCGATTGGTGCAGGCTACCCTCAGCACGTCTTTAAGGGTATGAAAATGGCCGGCCAAATGGGGCACGCCAAAGTCACTATCAAAAATCAAAAGATTGCCCTAATTGACATCGAAAAACGCCTCATAGCTGTTGTCGGAAGCGTTCCGGGTCCAAGGCGCGGCCTAGTAGTTATTAAAGGAGCTCTATAATGAAAGCCATTAGTTATTCAAAAATAGGCGTCAAGAAAGCCGAAGTTGCTTTACCAGCAGCTATTTTTGGAGTCGATGCCAACCACGATCAGCTCAAAATAGCATACAACCGCTTCCTTAGTAATATCCGCACCAATAACGCCAAAGTTCTAAACCGAGGTGATGTTTCTGGTGGTGGCCGTAAGCCATGGAAGCAAAAAGGTACTGGGCGAGCTCGTTTCGGATCTTCCCGAAATCCTATTTGGCGTCACGGTGGTGTAGCGTTTGGGCCTACTGGCAACGAAAATTACACCAAGGAAATGCCAAAGAGTATGATCCGGTCTAGCCTCAAGCAAGCATTGAGTTTGCAAGCAGATATTATTAAAGTAGTCGAGGCCTTTAGTGCCAGCGAGTACAAGACCAAAAACATCATCAGCCTTATTGATAAAATCGGCGTTGAAGGTTCTATTCTGATAGCCGCCTCTAAGCTCGACAGCAAATTTATCGCATCGGCTCGCAATATACCTGGTGTTATGATGCTATCAATCAAGCAGCTCAATGTTACAGCCATTCTAGATGCCGACGCGATACTTCTAGATGCCGACGGCCTCAAGGAGCTTGAAGTTTGGCTTGGCTCAACTAAAGGCGCCGCTCGTAAAGAAGCTATCAAGTCAGGAGCAAAGCAATGACAATCGTTACTCTCAAGCCAGTTATCACCGAAAAGAGCATGAACCTCGCAGCTCGTGGTGTTTATATGTTCGACATCAACCCAGCTGCTAATAAACCTTTGGTAGCTAAGGCTGTCAAGGACCAATTCAAGGTTGATACAACTCAAGTTAGGATCTCAATTATCAAGGGTAAGGTAAAGAAATTCAAAGGTGTTGTTGGGCAGCGCACAAATAAAAAACGCGCCTACGTAACCGTCAAAAAAGGTCAAAAAATCAGTGTCTTTGATATCAAAGAAGAGAAAGAGGAGAAGAAAAAGTAATGGCAGTTAGAACTCTCAAACCAAATACCGCTGCGCGCCGCAATATGAGCGTTGCTGACTTTTCTGAACTAACAAAGAAGAAACCCGAAAAGTCATTAACTGTACCGATTACTAAAAATTCCGGACGCAACAATCAAGGCAAAATCACTACTCGTCACCGAGGCGGTGGGGCCAAAAGAGCGTACAGGCTGGTTGATTTTGTTTTTGCCAGTGCTAAAAATGCCGAAATTATTGCTCTTGAGTACGATCCAAACCGATCTGCCAATATTGCTTTGGTTAGGCTCGAAGACGGCTCTAAGGCTTATGTTTTGGCAACTGCCAATATGAAGGTCGGTAAAAAAATAGATTCAGGCGATGATGCCGAAATTAAACCAGGCAATCGAATGAAACTAAAAAATATACCAATCGGATCTATTATTTGTAACATCGAGATGCAACCCGGCAAGGGTGGCCAGCTAGCACGAAGCGCTGGTGCACGAGCACAGCTAGCAGCCCGCGAAGAAGACTGGGCTCAAATTAAACTTCCTTCAGGCGAAGTAAGGCTAATTCATACCAACTGCATGGCTACTGTCGGGCAAATTGGCAATGCCGACCACCAAAACATTACTATTGGTAGTGCAGGCCGAAAACGACACATGGGTCGAAGACCATCGGTACGAGGTAAGGCTATGAACCCATCTGATCACCCAATGGGTGGAGGTGAAGGATTGAGTGGTCCAGGCCGTATCCCTCGTACACCATGGGGCAAGGTAGCTATGGGATTAAAAACCAGAAGACGTAAATCAACCAACGCCATGATTATTCGTGGCCGTGGAAAAGGAAGGAAATAGATGAGTAGATCAAGCAAAAAAGGACCATTTATCGATCCTAAATTACTGCGCAAGGTGATGGCATTAGAAATAAACGACAAGACCATCATTAAGACTTGGTCGCGAACTAGCACAATTAGCCCAGAAATGGTCGGCAAGACCATCGCCGTCCATAATGGGAAAGTTCACACACCTGTTTTGGTTTCTGAAAATATGGTTGGCCACAAGCTCGGAGAATTCTCTCCAACCCGTAAGTTTAGAGGGCATGGTGGTAAATTAGCTAAGTCAGAAGGAAAGTCTTAGGAAATTATTATGAAAGTAGCAGCTAACATCAAATATCTTCGTATCTCAGCCCAAAAGCTTCGCCTTGGAGCCGATATGGTTCGTGGCAAACGAGCTCTCGATGCTCAGGAGACATTATTGAATATGCCTCAAAAATCAGCACAAATGATAGCTAGCGGCCTAAAGAGCGCGATCGCTAATGCTGAAAACAACTATCAAATTAGCAGTGCCAATCTTATGATATCTGAAATTCGCGTTGACCAAGGCCCTAAACTAAAACGTGGTCGGCCTAGAGCCAAGGGTGCTTACGGTAAAATCGAACACCCAATGGCTCACTTGCGTATTATTTTAGATAGCGGTGAAGCTCAGCCTAAAACTGAAGCTAGCAATAAGCCGACTCAGATTGCCAGAAAATCCACAGCTAAGCCAAAAGTTACTACCACAATTACTAATAAGAAGCGGGGGAAGAAGTAATGGGACAAAAAATTAATCCAATCGGCTTTAGGCTCGGTTATACCAAGAACTGGCAATCGAAATGGTTCGATAATCGTACCTTTGCATCTTCAGTCGCTCAAGACATCAAAATCCGCAAACTTGTAGCTGATAAGCTCGGTTTTAGGGCAGCCGTTGCTAAGGTCGAAATCGAGCGCTCAAGTAATGAGCTAATCGTAGCTATTCATACTGCCAAGCCAGGTGTGGTAATAGGCCGTAGTGGAGCTGGCGTTGAAGCCCTCAAAAAAGACCTCGCAAAAATCATTACCGGTACTTTCAAGATTAATATCGAAGAAGTCAAAAACCCTGAGCTCAATGCCCAGCTAGTAGCTGAAAACGTTGCCTCTCAAATAGAGCGCCGTTTGCCCTTCCGTAGGGTCATCAAAAGCACTACCGAAGCATCCGTACGGGCTGGTGCTCTTGGAGCAAAAGTTAGCGTAGCCGGAAGACTCAATGGCGCCGAAATGGCTCGCCGTGAGACTTCCGCTGTTGGTAGTATCCCGCTACACACCATTAAGGCCAATATCGATTACGCTGCCGTTGAAGCTAAGACCACTTTTGGAGTGATCGGCGTTAAAGTATGGATTTATAAAGGTTAAGGAGAATATAGAATGTTAATGCCACGCAAAACCAAATATCGAAAAGCTCAAAAAGGCCGTAACAACGGTGTCGCTACTCGTGGCACTGAAATTAGTTTTGGTAGCTACGGTCTAAAAGCTCTAGAAAACGAGCGTATTACCTCTCGTCAAATCGAGTCAGCTCGTCGGGCAATGACTAGATACGTAAAACGTGGTGGCAAAATATGGATCAGAATATTCCCACACACCCCCATTACTAAGAAGCCTGCCGAAGTCCGCATGGGATCAGGTAAGGGTGCGTTGGATCATTATGTTGCCAAAGTCCAAGCCGGCACAATCCTATTCGAGATGGATGGTGTGACCGAGGATATAGCCAAAGAGGCAATGCGACTAGCCGCTTACAAGCTACCGATCAAGACTAAATTCATGGCTAAAGCCCATGCAGGAGAATCTGATGAAAGTTAAAGAATTACAAAACAAATCCAATACTGAACTGCAAAAAGACCTTGCAGATACTAGGGCAAAATTAGCTCAATTAAGCGTTGATTACCGAACAAAGGAAGTTAAAAATGTTCGTCAAATCAGATCTGAAAAGCGCAATGTTGCTCGAATACTAACAATCATGTCGCAAAACAACAAGGCATCACAAGGAGAACAATCATGAGTCGAATATTACAAGGCAAAGTCGTGTCAACCAAAATGAACAAAACTATTGTCGTCGCAGTGGAGCGTCGCAAGTCTCACCCAATATACAAAAAATCTTACCTTGTAACCACTAGGTTTCAGGCACACGATGAAGATGGCAAAGCCAAACTTGGCGATATGGTTGAAATTTCTGAGACCCGACCAATTAGCAAAAATAAACACTTTGAGCTGTCCCAGATATTAGAAAAAGGTGTTATCAGAACGGAGATAGCCGAATGATTCAAACCCAAACCAGATTAAGAGTAGCCGATAATACCGGAGCAAAAGAAATTATGTGCATCAAGGTTTTAGGTGGCAGCAAAAGACGCTACGCTCGTGTTGGAGATATTTTTGTGGCTAGTGTTAAGGTTGCTACCCCTAATGGTACAGTCAAGAAGAAAGAAGTAGTCCGGGCCGTAGTGGTTCGTACCAAACGAGAAGTTACGCGTAAGGATGGCAGCAATGTTCGATTCGATGAAAATGCCGCAGTTATAATCGACGCCAATGATCAACCTCGAGGAACTCGTATTTTTGGACCAGTCACCAGAGAGCTTCGCGAAAAAGGTTTTATGAAAATCGTATCATTAGCTCCGGAGGTGCTCTAGTCATGAAAATTATCAAAAAAGATAAAGTAATAGTTATTGCTGGGCGTGACAAAGGCAAGACTGGTGAAGTACTGGCAGTTATGCCAGCCAAATCCCAGCTCATCGTAGAGGGTGTTAATATCGCGAAGCGACATACCAAACCAAACCAGAACCAGCCAAAGGGTGGAATTGTAGAAATCACCAAGCCAATTTCGGCCTCTAAGGTCATGGTTATTGATCCGGTTACCGGCAAGCCAGCCAGGGTTGGATACAAGCTTGGAGCTAAAGGTAAAAAAGAGCGAATATTTAAGGTCTCGAAGTTTACAAATCCTAAAGCTAAAAAAGCAGCTACTGCTGATAAAAAAATTAAAACTGTCACTGATAGTAAGAGTGAGAAAAAATAGCCATGAATAGATTAACCAAAAAATACAACGAATCAGTCCGTAAGGAGCTAACCAACGACTTGGCTATCTCTAATGCCCACCAAATCCCGAAGATTGAAAAAATTGTCATCAACAGCGGTGTCGGTAAAGCGGTGGCTGACACCAAGCAACTCGATATGGTTGTGGCCACTCTTGCCAAGATATCGGGACAAAAACCAATCATCACCAAGGCGCAACATAGTATTGCAACATTTAAGCTGCGCGAAGGGATGCCGATAGGCGCCAAGGTCACGTTGCGTGGCGAGAGAATGTACAGCTTCTTGGACCGTCTGATTGCAGTTGTACTGCCACGAACTCGTGATTTCCATGGTGTTAGTGCCAAGGCTTTTGACAAGAGTGGTAATTACAGTATCGGTATTAAAGACCAGACCGTATTTCCAGAAGTGGCCTACGAGGATGCTATGGTAATCCACGGGCTACAAATAACAATAGTAATAAGCGGCAACGATGCCAAAGCTAGTAAAGTACTTCTTGAAAAGCTAGGTATGCCGTTCGAGAAAGGAGCGAAGTAATGGCCCGAAAAGCATTGATCCAACGAGAGATAAAAAGACAAAAATTGGCAGCTAAATTTGCCACTAAACGCGCTCAACTTCGAGCGGACGGTGACCTAGAAGGTTTAGCAAAATTGCCCCGCAACTCTAACCCTAATCGTCAGCGAAATCGCTGCGTGATAACTGGTCGGCCAAGAGGCTACATTGGTAAATTCGGTTTGAGCAGATTAACCTTCCGAGAGTACGCCTCAAAGGGGCAGATTCCTGGCGTAACTAAATCGAGCTGGTAGGAGAAAGATAATATGATTACAACAGATCCAATCGCAGATATGCTAACAAGAATACGAAACGGAATTATGTCCGGCAAGGTTGAAGTTGTCATGCCACATTCGAAGCTTAAGGCAGCTATCGCCGAAATACTCCACTCTAACGGCTACCTTGGCAAAGTCTCGGTAGTTGAGCTTGGAGGCTTCAAACAATTAAGCATGCTACTAAATGGTGAATCACAGCCAGAAAGCCTGGTTAGAGTTAGCAAGCCGGGTCGCCGGATATACGCTAAAGCTGATGAAATTCCGACCGTACGAACTGGACGAGGAATAGTAATAGTTTCCACTCCTGTGGGAATCATGACTGGTAAAGAAGCGCGAAAAAAAGGAATTGGCGGCGAGCTAATTTGTAAGGTGTACTAAGATGAGTAGAATCGGAAGACAACCAATACCAGTGTCTGAAGGAGTCGAAGTGTCGATCGAAGCAAACTTAGTGACGGTCAAGGGACCTAAGGGTGAGCTCAAGAACGCAGTCCTAAAAGGCTTCGAAGTGACTCAAAAAGATAATCTCATTACGGTTACTCAAAAAGTAATCAACCCTGATACCCAGAAACAGTTTGGTCTGCAAAGAACTTTAATAGCCAATATGATTATTGGAGTTTCTGAGGGCTTTTCAAAAGAACTAGAAATTAACGGCGTCGGCTACAGGGCTCAAATGAAGGGAAGTGTGCTCGAGATGACTCTCGGTTTTTCACACCCTATCCTATACACAGCTCCAGAGGGCGTAACAGTTAGCGTCGACCAAAACGTAATTACCGTTACAGGGTACGACAAGCAGCAGGTTGGTGAAACCGCTGCCAATATAAGAATGTTTAAAAAACCAGAGCCCTATAAGGGCAAAGGCATCAAGTATGTCGGTGAGCATATCCGTCGCAAGGCAGGTAAGACAGCCGCTAAGGGAGGTACAGAATGAGAAATATCAAATCAGTTCGTAGAATTCGTGCTAAGGTTTCTGGCACCGCAACCAGACCAAGACTTTGCTTGGCTGTATCTTTAACGAACCTCAGAGCTCAGCTAATAGACGACGTTAACGGCAAAACAATTGCTTCGGCGACTACAGTATCTAATAAAGATCTTAAGGCCAAGTCATTAACCCAAAAAGCCGAGTGGCTGGGATCTCAAATAGCTGAACAGGGTAAAAAAGCTAAAGTTAAAAATGTAGTTTTTGATAGAGGCGGTAAAATTTATCATGGTAGAGTTAAGGCTTTTGCAGAATCAGCCCGTGCGGCAGGATTGGAGTTTTAGATGAATAATAGTCAATTTGGCAGAACTAATACCCGTGAAACACCCGAATTTGATGAGCGAATTATTGCTCTCGATCGTGTTACTAGAGTAGTTAAGGGCGGGCGTCGTTTTAGATTTAGAGCCACAGCTGTGGTTGGAGATGGCAAGGGCAAGGTTGGTATTGGAGTAGGCAAGGGCAAGGATGCCCCAGCTTCAATCCAAAAAGCCATTGCTCGAGGCAAAAAGGCGATGGTTCAGTTCGAACTTAAAGGCACAACTATCCCCCATGAGGTGCAAGTTTCTTCAGGTGGGGCAGTAGTATTTATGAAGCCTGCACGACCAGGAACTGGTGTAATCGCCGGAGGTGCCGTGCGAGCCGTCCTAGAAGCTGCTGGAGTTAAGGATGTCCTAACTAAGTCTCTCGGCTCAACTAATAAAATCAATAATTCGTACGCAACAATCGAAGCGCTAGCCCAACTTAAGGGCCTACCAAAAGTTACTAAGGAGTCAAAATAATGAAAGTCCATGAATTAAAAACTACTAAAACCAAATCCGATAGACGTTTGGGTCGCGGTATCAGTGCTGGTCAGGGTAAAACTGCTGGTCGTGGTACAAAAGGCCAGAACTCTCGTACCGGAAGCAAGTTTAAGCCAGGCTTCGAGGGTGGACAAACCAAACTTGCCCAACGATTACCAAAGGCTAGGGGTTTTAGATCTTACACCAGAAAAGAGTACCAAGTTATTAATCTCGATGATATTCAGACACTCGGTAAAAAGATTGTCAACGCTTCAATATTAGCTCAAGCAGGACTAATCCGAAAAGCCAATGAGCCGTTGAAGCTGCTCGGAGATGGTACAATTGTTCTTGCAGTAACCATTACTGTCGATAAGGCATCAAAGTCTGCTGTTGAAGCAATTCAAAAAGCTGGTGGTAAGGTAGTAATCAAAACCAGAACTGAAAAAGAACCTAAAGAAAAGGTGACAAAAGCAACCGGCCACAAAAGTACCAAGTAAGTAGTAACTGGAGGTAAATGAATAAAGAGACCTGGCGTCAATTATACAAAAACACCGCATTGCGTAAGCGTTTGCTGGTGGTACTTGCTGTTATGGTCGCCTATAGCTTACTCTCGCAGATTCCAGTTCCAGTTGCAGATGGAGCTAAGCTTCAGACATTTCTGACGAAGCTTTTCGAGTCTAATTCAGTACTCGGCTTTGTTAATTTGTTCTCTGGAGGAGCGCTTTCTAGGTTCTCTGTTCTGTTGATGGGTCTGGGGCCCTATATTAATGCCTCAATTATTATTCAACTTTTAACCCAAGTCATTCCTAAACTCGGAGCACTTTCAAAGGAGGGTGAGGCGGGTAGAAATAAAATCAACTACTACACCAGGTTGCTTACCTTGCCGTTGGCAATTATCCAATCCTTTGCGATGGTCATATTGGTCAGAAATCTTTCTACCCAATCTGTTGGAATAGACCTCATCGGAACCCCAACGGTTTTTCAGTGGGTCTTGATGATATCTACTATTACCGCCGGATCAATGCTGCTGATGTGGATGGGCGAGTTGATTACCGAAAAAGGTATCGGCAATGGTATCTCGATGATAATCTTATTTGGAATCGTAGCTAGTTTGCCTACTACCATGGCATCGCAGTTCGCTCTAGTACAGTCTGACCCCACCAAGATAACTAGTATAGTATTTATCGCTGCCGCAGCTATTGCATCAGTAGTATTTATTGTTTATCTCAACGAAGGCCAGCGCAACATACCAGTCTCGTATGCTCGCAGAATGACCAATACTAAGTCTTACGGTGGTGTTGATACCCATTTGCCACTGAGGGTTATTACGGCCGGAGTTATACCAATTATATTTGCTTTAGCTTTTTTGTCGATACCAACCTTTTTGGGGCAGTTATTTACTAATGCCCATTCTGCCTGGCTGGCTAATGTTGCCCAAAAGCTAACCACTATCTTTTCTCCTACAAGCTGGATTTATGCCATCACCTACTTCGTACTGGTAGTCGCATTTACCTATTTTTATACAGCTATTATATTCAAACCCGACGAAATAGCCGAAAACCTCCAAAAACAAGGAGGCTTCATACCTGGTGTCAGGCCTGGCGAAGAGACTTCCAAGTATCTCAAGAGTATTATTAACCGAATTACCCTTACAGGCTCCCTAGGGCTCGGTATAGTAGCTCTCCTGCCATTCGTAATGCAGACTGTCTTCCATACATCCCAAGCAATTACAATTGGTGGTACAAGTCTATTAATTATCGTGGCCGTTATCATTGAGACCGTAAAGCAGCTTCGATCAATGGTTCTAATGGCAACTTATGAAAAATACTAAAAACCACCATTTCGGGGCAGAAAACCCTTTACAGATGAGCCAATCTCGTCTATAATTACATCTTGTAACTTTAATCTATGGCAAATACAAAGGAAGTAATCGAAGTCGAGGGTAGCGTTATTGAAGCGCTGCCTAATGCACACTTCAAGGTAGAACTTGAAAATGGGCATGTAATTTTGGCACACATTTCTGGTAAGATGCGCATGCATTACATCAAGATACTGCCAGGAGACAAGGTAACGATCGAGATGACGCCTTATGACTTGTCAAAGGGTCGAATCACTTTTCGACATAAGTAGGAGAATATTTTGAAAGTTCGCGCTGGAGTCAAAAAAATCTGTTCAAAATGTAAAATCGTCGTACGCAAACGAGTCGTACGAGTTATTTGCGATAACCCTAAACATAAGCAGAGGCAAGGCTAATGGCCCGTATTGCCGGAACCAACATCCCAACTGAGAAACGCCTAGAAGTTTCGCTTACTTACGTTTATGGAGTTGGGCTCAAAACTAGCCAAAAAATCCTTAAAAATCTTAGCATCGACCCTAATCAGCGAGTCAAGGACGTGTCTGAGTCTGATTTAACAAAAATCCGAGAATACATCGACAAAAATCTAACAGTAGAAGCCGATCTATCTCGTATTGTTAGTGGTAACGTCAAGCGTCTAAAAGAAATCAAGGCCTACCGAGGTTTGCGTCACAGCGCCGGTCTGCCATCAAGAGGTCAACGAACCAAGACTAACGCCCGAACAAAACGTGGCCGTAAAGTAACCGTCGGAAGTGGTAGAAAAAAGTCAGCAGCTAAAACTTAAGTAAAGGCAATAATATGAGTAAACCAGCAGTTAAAACCAGAAAAAAGAAACTAAAGCGCAATATACCCAAAGGTATAGTGCACATACACTCTAGTTTTAATAACACCATTATCACCATCACAGACGAAAAAGGAGCAGTCCTTAGCTGGGCATCTTCTGGATCAGCTGGCTTCAAGGGTTCGCGTAAAAGCACTCCTTATGCAGCCCAGATGGCTGCTGAAAAAGCTGTTGGCGTTTGCAAGGACTTCTCAATGACTGCTGTCGACGTAATTATTAAGGGCATCGGCGGAGGCCGAGAGAGTGCTATTCGAGCTCTGCAAGGTTCTGGAATTAGTGTTAACTCCATCAAAGACGAGACTGGCATCCCACACAACGGCTGTCGTCCCCGAAAGGCAAGGAGAGTTTAGCTATGGCACGAAATCTTACTCCAGCTGCCAAAATAGCCCGTCGAGAAGGCGCACACACTCACCCAAAGGCCGTCAAAGCCCTAACACGCCGTAATTATGCTCCAGGCCAGCACGGCCAATCGCGTCGGCCAAAGCCTAGCGACTACGCCCTGCAGCTTAGAGAAAAGCAAAAAACCAAGCGCTACTACGGAATTCTAGAGAAGCAGTTCAGAAAGTATGTTGAAAAAGCCGAAAAAATGCAAGGTGTAGCTGGCGAAAACCTACTACAGTTGCTTGAGCGCCGCCTAGACAATGTCATCTATCGGTTAGGAATTGCACCATCTCGTCCCGCTGCTCGTCAGGTTGTAACTCATGGGCACGTTATGCTAAACGGCAAAAGAGTTGACATCCCATCTATCATCGTTTCACCAGAAGACGAAATCACCATACGCGAAACCAGCCTAAAATCTACTTATTTTGTTGCCCTCAAAGACAGTATTGACCCTAACCAAACTTTGCCGAGCTGGCTAAGCTTCGACCAGAAGAAGTTCAGCGCCAAAGTTACAGGGTTGCCACTGCGCGAGGAACAAGACCAAGAGATCGAAGAGCAATTAATTATTGAGTATTACTCACGTTAAATAATAAGGAGATTCAATGTTATACGATATCAATTTGCCAGAATTAAAAGAAGAAAAAACAACCGACAACTCAGCTCAATTTACGGTCGAACCGTTGTACCCTGGGTACGGAATGACTTTAGGAAACTCAATTCGCCGCGTATTGCTATCTAGCTTAGCCGGAAGCGCTATTACTGCTGTAAAAATTGAAGGTGTAAGCCACGAATTCTCAACTATTTCAGGCGTGCGCGAGGACATTATAGAAATCATCCTTAACCTCAAGCAAGTCCGCTTTACAAACCCAAACGAAGAGCCAACAACCCTAACTCTTAAAAAAGTTGGTGGAGTAGTAACTGCCGGTGATATTACAAGCGTTAATGGCGTCGAAGTGGTCAATCCAAAGCTCGTTATCGCCAACCTAGATAACGCAAAATCAAAATTCGAAATGGAAATAATTGTCGAACAAGGCCGAGGCTACGTACCAGTAGAAAGCCAGAGCGGCGAAAAACTGCCAATCGGCATGATTGCAATTGACGCTATCTACACACCTATTAGAAGAGTACGATACAATGTTCAAAACACCCGAGTCGGACAAATGACTAACCTCGATAAGCTAGTCCTAGAAGTTGAGACAGACGGTACTATCACTCCCCGAGAAGCAGTTATGCAGGCCGCCGAGGTTCTTGTTGGACATTTCCAGGTGCTTGCAGGTCACGATGTTGTATCTGTCGGTAGCGGTGGAATCATGACTGCTTCAGAGCGAGCCGAAGCAGATATGGCCCAAATCGGCGTTGATGAAGTTAACTTCAGCCCCAGAACAGCAAATGCCCTGATGAACAACGATATCAAGACTATCAAAGATCTTATGGACCTCAGCCCTGCCGATCTTAAGGAGCTCAAGGGCTTCGGAGCCAAGGCCCAAGAAGAAGTAATAGATAAACTCGCTGAACTTGGCGTTAGCCAGGAGCCGATTGCCTAAAAAGGCAATCAGGATAATTAGAAAGACCATACCATGCATAGACACAGTAACATCGGAAAAAAGTTCTCAAGAGCCGCAGCCCCACGCCGGGCGCTAATGCGTGGCTTGGTCGACTCACTAATTCTTTACGAACGAATTGAAACTACCGAAATCAAAGCCAAAGAGCTAGCCCGAACATTCGACAAGCTTGTTACCAAAGCAAAAAAGCAAGACTTACACAATTATCGTCAGGTTCTCAGCTTTACTATCAATCCAGTCGCAGCTGAAAAATTAAATACTGACCTGGTACATGGCTTCCAGAGCCGAAACAGTGGCTACACAAGGGTTGTAAAAACGGGTAAACGATTGGGCGACGGAGCCGAAATGGCAGTCATCGAATTGATCCTAGATGCCGATTACACACCTGGTTCTAAGCAAGCTGAAGCTAAAAAAACAGTAGCCAAAAAAACCACGAAGAAAACATCAGCTAAGCCAGCTACTAAGCTTAAAACAGCTAAGACTAAAACTGCCGCTGTCACTGCCTCAAAAGGAGCAAAATAATGAAGACATATTCAGCTAAAAAATCAGAAGTCAGCCAGCAATGGTATATTATAGATGCGACAGGCCTAACCCTAGGCCGTCTAAGCACCAGGATTGCTGAGCTACTAATGGGTAAGCACAAACCAAGCTATACCCCGAACATCGTTTCAGGCGATATCGTAATCGTCACGAACTGTGCAAAAATAAAAGTTACCGGAAACAAGCTCGAGGCAAAGTTTTATTACCGACACAGCGGATACCCTGGTGGAATTAAAGAAACAAGCCTCAAGGATATGCTACAAAAGCACCCTAATCGCGTTATAGAGCATGCTGTAGCAGGTATGTTGCCAAAGAATAAGCTTCAGGACGAAATGCTCAAACATCTCAAGGTTTACGCCACTGATGAGCACAAGCACGATGCTCAAAAGCCAGAAATAATTAAGCTGGAGGCCAACTAAAATGTCAGAAAAAACACCAGAAAAATCAGCTGTCAATACAGCTCCAAAAGCTACAGCAAAAAACCATTACTACCGAGCCATTGGTCGACGCAAGCAGTCCGTAGCTGTTGTTAAGCTTTCCAAGGGTAAGGGCGAGATTACTATCAACACCAAGACGGCTATCGATTATTTTTCTGCAACCGAGGCCTACGTACACAACATCAAAGCTCCGCTTGACCTACTCTCAAAAAGCAAAGAGATGGATGTAGTAGTCAAGGTAGATGGTGGCGGACTCAGAGGTCAATCTGACGCTATCAGACTCGGAATAGCTCGAGCTTTGGTTGAGATGAGCGAAGATTTTCGTACAAGTCTCAAGAAGCACGGTTACTTAACTCGAGATCCACGCAAAAAAGAGCGCAAAAAGCCAGGATTACGCAAAGCTCGCAAAGCCCCACAGTTCTCAAAGAGATAAAAAAAGCCCCGCAGAAGCGGGCTTTTTTTATTGTTTTAGTAGATGACTTCTTTAACCATAAGACTTATAATATAATGTATGAGACGAAAGCAAATCGTTATTTTAATTTTGATTGTAGCCAGTTTTCTGGTTGTCGCCTCAATAGGCCTGAGGATCATCGAAAAAATCAGCTATGGCGAAGCATTTTATCGTACCACCTATATTAGTCTGACCCACCACGATAACTTCCATATGGACTCTTGGCCTTCGAGAGCGATAGTTATTTCGCTGGTATTAGCAAGCTTAGTTTTGCTGGCATATTTGCTTAAGCTTTTTGGCGAGTATATTATAGGACTAGGTGATGGATTAAAGCGTCGTAAAGTAAAGGCAAAACTTCTAAGAATGAAAGATCACTACATAGTATGCGGTATCGGACGAGTTGGTAGCCAAGTTGCTAGGGAACTAGCTTCAGAGAACCAGCTATTTGTCGCGATCGATAAAGATGAAGACCGGGTTAAGGAGGCCATAGCAATGGGCTACACAGCTTTCGTTGGGGATCCGACTAAAGAAAAAGACCTCCACAAGGCCAAGATTGAAAAAGCCAAGGGCATAGTAGCTTGTCTTGGCGACGATTCGAGTAATCTGTTTGTAACCCTAACCTCTCGCCAAATTAACCCAGATTTATTTATAGTATCAAGAGCTAATCGCGAAGAGAATATTACTAGAATTATGCGAGCAGGTGCCGATAAGGTTACCATGCCCAACCAGATAGGCGGGTTCCACATGGCCACGATGCTAATGCGCCCACACGTGATTGATATTCTTGATGTTTTATCGACCAACAAAAGCTCCGAGCTACAAGTCCAGGAAATAGTTATACCTCATAGCTCCAGGGTTAGTGGTCACCGACTTGAAAATATCCTAAAGCACGCCGAAGGCGTCAGTGTTCTGGCCCTCAATACCGCTAGCGGCAGTAGTCAGGTCCACCCGACAGGGAGAGAAGTAATTTACCCAGGCGACAAACTGGTAGTAATGGGTACCAAAAACCAGCTACAATCCATCCAGAAGCTTGTATAATAGAGCTATGATACATTTTACGTCAGGGGACAATAAGGTAACGATCGACATTTTGTATGAAGATAGCCGGGTTATTGTTATCAATAAACCAGCCGGTCTTGTAATGCACCCCAAAAACGAACGCGACGAATCTAGCAGTGTATTTAGTATCTTTCAAGATCAACTAGCCCAGAATAATGATCTGCGTGGTGGCATTGTTCACCGACTCGACAAAGATACCTCCGGAGTAGTTATTATGGCCAAAGATGAGCCTGCTCTGGAGTTCTTGCAAGCCCAGTTTGCCAATCGTGAAGTCGATAAGACGTACCTGGCCTTGGTCTGGGGGCACCTTAGCCACCCTAAGGCCCGAATTGAGCTACCTGTGCGGCGATCACTCAAGTCGCCCAATCTTATGGCCGTCCACCCTACAGGCAAAATGTCGGTCTCACAATACGAAGTTCTGACAGAATACCTCGATTATAGCTACCTCAGTGTCAATATCCATACCGGCAGAACTCATCAAATAAGAATCCAGTTTGCACACATCGGCCACCCGGTAGTTGGCGACAAACTCTATGGCAAGAGGACTATGCCGGATGGGCTCCAGAGACAATTCTTACATGCCGAAAAATTATCGCTAATATTGCCGGGTGAAAAACAAAAGAAGACCTTCGAGGCTCCTTTGCCAGCGGAGCTAAGTAGCTTCCTTAAGGGTCTGGCATGAGCGAGCTAATACTTCACCCAACTACGGCCAGCCAGCTCGATACAGCTGCTCTCCGGCCGACGCATGGCTATTTATTCGCAGGCGCTACCGGACTCGGAAAAACTAGTTCGGCCTTAAAGCTTGCAAAAACCTTACTCGGCAACCAAGCCAGTGCTGGCGATTTGGGCCGCTGGATTTTGTTCATTGAACCAGAGGAAGGCAAGAAGCTAAGATTAGCGCAGCTCGAGCGGGTCCATGACTTTGCTAACCATTCAAAACCAAGCAGTATAAATAGTAAGATCATAATACTCGATGGCGCGGATTTGCTAACAATCGAAGCTGCCAACTCTCTACTTTTGCTTCTCGAGGAGCCTCCACCATTTACAACCATCATTTTGGTGGCCGAACGCAAAGAAATGATACCCAAAACCGTCATCTCTAGACTACAGCTAATTAATTTTTATCCACCTACTACTAGCCAAATAGAGGCTTTAATTTCCGAATACAAAGTTTCGCCAGAGACCTACAGCGTAATCGGTCCTTACCCAGCTCGACTTATCTCGGCTAGTCTTGAGGATAGTTCCGCCCACGAGCAGTTATTAGCCAAGGCCCAAAGTTTTTTAGAGGGTGGAATTTCTGACAGGTTAGTGGTATCATCTGGTATTGCTGATAAATCAGAGGCCAGAGTATTAATCAGTACAATCTCACGCAATATGCAGAAGCAGTCCTTTAGTCGGCATTGGTCTGTCCGAGCAAATAGCTTAATAAAAGCGCAGATACATCTGTACAATAATGGTAACCCTAAGTTTGTACTTGAGCATCTCGCACTGGAGTTTGAATGATATTTGAAGTAATTATATTTTTAGGCTTTTTTATTCTGACCTTCTTGCTTCTTAGTAAGTACAAAATCGGTCTTGTCGAATCAGTCGTTGAAAGTCTAGCAATTTTGCCCGTCAGCCACGATTCTCGACTAGAGAGCTTACAAGAAATTGCCAGCCGATATTATGCCGAGAAAAATTACCTGGCATCAGAAAAAGCCTACCTCAAGGTTTTGAAGGTAGATCATAAAAATAGCCTCGCTTATAGCCGCCTAGGTTTCATCTATTCTCATTTTGGTCAGGTTGATGATGCCATCGATTGCTTTCAGATAGTAGCTGATAATTATCCGAACTCAGCTAGTTATTACAATCTGGCCATGATGCTTTTTAAGAGTCGCCGATTCAAGCGTTCGGCTGCTGCTCTAGAAAAATCAATTGATATGGAAGAGACTCCCGCCCGGCTGGTGACGCTGGCACGGATTTACCGTGTGATAGGCTCTTACGACAAGCAAATCAAGGTGCTCAATAGGGCGCTTGAACTCGAGCCATCAGGTATACCAATTATGCTACTTTTAGCGGAAGCGTATTTACACGAAAATCAGCCTTCTCAGGCTGCTACGATGTTTAAGGCGATATTGAAGATAGAGCCAGCCAATGTTAGGGCTAAGCAGGCCCTTAGCTCTAATCCAGCCTTGAAGAAAATGCTTTAAACTGGTAGACTATAATTTGCTTTTGTATCTGTAAATTGTCAAATTAGCCACCCTAGCTCAGGGGTAGAGCACTTCCATGGTAAGGAAGGGGTCGCGGGTTCAAATCCCGCGGGTGGCTCCATACCAAACACATGCCGGGTTACCCAAGTGGTCAACGGGGGCTGACTGTAAATCAGCTGGCTTATGCCTTCGGGGGTTCGAGTCCCTCACCCGGCACCATGCCGACGTAGCTCAATTGGTAGAGCAGCTGTTTTGTAAACAGCAGGTTGCGGGTTCGAGTCCCTTCGTCGGCTCCAGCAATTATAAAAAGTATAAAAAGTTCTAAAAATTATGAAAAATCAAAAAACACCATCACACTCATTATCGCTATCAAAGGATAAAAAAGTACTAGGAGTGGTTGGTGGCATTGCAGAGTATTTTAATTTCGACAAAGCCTTGGCTCGAATCGCCGCCACAATACTAATAATTATGTCAGGCATAATACCGGGTGTATTGGTCTACCTGATTATCGGTGCAGTCATTAAACCCGAGGCCAAGACCCGAAAGCGCTATCACTAGAGTTGGTAGCTACTTCGAGTTGTTATTCCAGAAAACCCTGAGCGTAGTCAGCAAAATAATCGAGCCCAGCCCGAATAGAGCAATCAGCGACATCGCAGCCCTAATATCGGCAGGCTGCTCACCCCACATAGGCCGTAGTATTATAGGTATTATGGGTGCCGAAAAAAGCACAATTGGCTGTAATTGAAAGCTCTTGCTGGGGGCTTTTTCTGATTTTGGAGCTTTCGTAATATAGGCAAAAATAACAGATATGATAATAAAAAATAGTGTAATTTCTGCCAGCCACCCAATAAAGTTAAGGTAAGGAACACCAAAAAATATTCCTCCCTTGGTCCAAATATAGACTTTATTAACAGTCGAGTTTACAGGATCGGCAGCAAGGTCCGTAAGAGTAGCTATTAAGCCCCCTAGCAAAGCAAACCAAACTATCTTTGGGCCTTTAATTATTTTAAAATCACCAAGTAAGATACGGACGACCCAGTAGGTAGAGTAGGTGATGGCAAAGTAGGTCAGCATCAGTAGGGGCGGTACTCCTCCAACGAGAGGGCCGTTATTTAGCAGGTTGTAGTAGTAGTCGCCAAATATCTTTCCGGTGCTAACGCCAAGGTATTCAGTAGTATAGCTAACTATAAATATCACAATAAAAAACAATATAATATTTTTGCGCCCCAGGTACTTACTGCCATGCATAAAAATAAATACAGCGGGCAAAAAATATATTAAAAGTGGCAGCAAGCCGCCACCAAAGGAAACCAGACTGGTCAGCACTATAAGCGCCAAAATAAACCAGCGAAAAGTACTGCTCTTATCTATTTTTGTGTTGGAGTCTTTTATAGCTTTCATAATATAAATATTACACTTATGTTTGGCTATCTACAACAAAATTAGCCATTAGTAGTTGCAGTTTGTTATACTATCCTCAAGCATATGCGTATTACTATCAACTCACTCTACTGGTACTTTGGTATTCCGATTGTCCTTTTTTTGGGCATCAGAGGCCTAAGGCAGTACAAGGCTACTGGCAATTTGCTCGATAGGTGTATTGGCTGGATGGGCATATTTTTTACATTCAGCCTAATGGCCTACGGTCTAGGACCTATACTCTCCGCTGATTCGGCAATACTAACATATTCGACTATTCTTGGTGGCTTATTCCAATTCATTGCTCTATTTTTTTTATGGTTAGCAGTAGCCAGATTATATTCACCCAAAAGTAAGCTAGGGGCAAACCTAATAGTCGCCTTTGATATATTTCTGGTGATCGTCGCCTGCTACTTATCAATAACCCAAAATTTAGCTACCCCTACTACCATCTCACAGCTAGCAAATGGCTTCTGGGTAATTAATTATGTTCCCAGACCGGCCCTAGATATGGCGACCTCCTTGCAATACGCCTGCTTACTTTTAATGGGCGCAATATTCGTTTACCAAGCGCTAGCAATTACTAATAATAAAACCAAGCGCCGCACCATACTTCTGGGCTCAGCATTATTTATGGTCGGAGTTTTATCTTGTC
>JBAXMM010000003.1:0-23235 GCA_037134295.1 bacterium | reverse complement strand
TCCACTTTTGATACCAAAAGTGGTGTTTAATAAAAAATAATAAAAACATAATTTGAGTGATGCTAGCTTGGTCGTCTAGAGACCAAAAAATCAGATCTTGAAGGTCAGCAGAAGGCAGAGGACGAATGAACTAATAAACAACCTCGGGCCTACTTCAAAATGCCTCTGCTAAAGTGCTATAATAGTACCAAATGCAACAAGAACAAGAAAAAGAAAAAGATCCGGCCGATGTAAGCGCTAGGCTAGACGAATCGGAACTTCTGAAGCCAGGGACCGACATTAAGCCAGGGCAACAAGCGCCGGCAATACCACCAGCGTCGGCCTCTGCTGCCCAGTCGCACCTCGACTCGGACATCAAGGAATTTAATAATTTCGCCAGTTCGCTAGAGCAACAAACGGCCGAGCCCGAACCCCAAAAAGGTATCCTGCATATCGTTTGGGAGATAGCAAAAACCCTAATCATTGCCGCTGTAGTAGTGATATTTATTAACACCTTTATATTTCAGGCTTACTACGTCGATGGAAGCAGTATGAACCCCGACTTCATCAATGGCGACTATTTGTTGGTGGACAAAACCAAGACTTCGTTAAAAAATATCACATCATTCTTCGGTGACAAGAGCAATATGCAATTCACTCGTGGCGACGTGCTGGTTTTTAGACCCCCGGAGAATATGCAGATATTTTATATAAAACGAGTTGTCGGTTTGCCGGGCGAACGAGTGACCCTCAAAGATGGAGTGCTAAAAATATACAACGAAAAACACCCCGAAGGTTTTGTAGTCGATGAGAGCTATATTGACCAAAATACCAAAATGGAGGGCGAAGTAGACACAGTGGTGCTTCCAGGCAACCTATTTGTAATGGGTGACAACCGTAAACCCGGAGGTAGTTATGATTCTCGTTTCTGGGGGCAGCTACCGCAAAAAAATGTAATCGGAACGGCTTTCTTTAGAGTTATACCGCTAAACGATGCTGGTTTTTTGAACCTCCCAAAATACGATTCGGCCCAGTAGCTAGTCTTGGCCTTGTATCTGCCCAGCTATGCGCGCCAGCTCTTCATCTGAATAGTATTCGATAACTAGCCTGCCGCCTCTCGCGGTGGGCATAACATTGACTTTGGTACCGAGTAGTTTGCCCAAGCTAGTAGTGAGGGCGCTGTGTTGATTTCGGATAGTCTTGGCCTTGGTGGGAGCTTCGGTCTGATTGCCGGCCTTAAGTTTGCGGGTAAATTCTTCGGCTTCTCGAACCGTCAGCTTGGATTTGATTATCGCCTCTAATAGTATGGTCTGATCGGTAGAATTGTCGAGCGATAGCACGGCTCGGGCGTGGCCCTCAGTAATTTGACCTTTTTGCAGCGCTAGCTTGGCAGCGTGTGGCAAATTGACAAGTCTAATTGAGTTTGAGATTGTCGAGGAGCCTTTGCCGACGCGTTTGGCGATTGCTTCGTGCGTCAAATTAAATTGATCGACCAGCTTGGTGTAAGCAATGGCTACTTCGAGTGGCTTGAGCTCAGCTCGCTGGATGTTTTCGATAACAGCTAGCTCCAGCTGCTCTTGCTCGGAAAAAGTTCGCACAATCGCCGGGATGGCCTTTAAGCCGAGCTGTTTGACGGCTCTGAGCCTTCGTTCGCCCGCAATTAGTTGGTAATTACCTGGCCCGATTTTTATAACTATGACTGGCTGTAAAATTCCGTGTTGCTTAATACTTTGCGCCAAGCCGTCGAGATCTGATCTTGAAAACTCCGACCTTGGCTGGTGGGGGTTGGGCGATATTTCGTTCGGGTTGAGCTTCAAGATGTTGTTTTCGTCTGTCTTGAGCTGTTGGGGTAGGCTATCGGCCACAAAATCGTCGATATCGCCCGGTATTAGGGCATCTAGCCCTCGTCCTAATCTATTGCTTGAACTCATAATGCTATAGCCTCTTTTCTATTTCTTTGGTCAATTTTTTGTAAGCCTGGGCTCCTTTCGAGAATCTGTCGTACTCATATATTGGCTTGCCGTGGCTAGGTGCTTCTGCTAATCGTATATTGCGAGGTATTATGGTGTCAAATATTTTAGATGGAAAATGCTTCTTGAGCTCCTCAAGTACCTGCTCGCCAAGGCTTGTACGGCGGTTGTGCATAGTTACAACAAGCCCTAGTATGTCGAGCCTAGGGTTGAGGCCGACTCTGACGCGCTTGATGGTATCGAGCAGCTCCGATAACCCCTCCAGAGCATAGTACTCGCTCTGGACCGGTATAATAATCGAGTTGCTAGCCACGAAGGCGTTGATTGTTAGCAGACCGAGCGATGGCGGGCAGTCGATGATGACTACATCATACTCCAAATGCTGGAGAGCTAGCTTTAAGATTTTTTCTCGCCCTGGGGCAGACGAAACCTCGACTTCTGCTGCAGCAAGCTCCGACTTGGCTGGGAGAATATCAAGGTTATTTATTTTGGTTTTGACGATTACCTCGGTGACCGGGGTGTTATCGACTATTACATTATAAATACTAGCCTTAAGCGCTTGTTTATTGATGGCTAGTCCGCTAGTGCTGTTGCCCTGGGGGTCTAGATCTACCAGCAGCACTTTATGGCCAAACTTAGCTAGGTAGGAGGCGACGCTAATAGTGGTGGTAGTTTTACCGACCCCACCTTTTTGATTAGCAATTGATATGACTTTTTTTGGGCTTTCCATATGTTACTAATTATAGCAGGTTAGAGGGTTGTTTTTGCCAGTTGAGTAAGTGCGATTGGGTTCAGTAGGCCAATTGTATAGCCAAGCTCAGGCACCGTCATTATAGCAATCGCCCGCTGGTTTTGGTAGCGGGCGATTTTGCTAGGTAGATTGTTAGCTAGGTGTATAGGCTGCTAGTCGTTGTTGAGGTGGTTACCGTTTTGTATCCAAGCTCTTATGACATAGACATCGTTGTATTTAGTTTTAATTTCTGCTTTTAGGCCATTACCACCAGCGGACGATCTAGCATAGTCGTAATCAAATTTTATACACTTAGTAGAGCTTGCAATATGTTTATCAACTATGACAGTCTGGAAGGTCCCTATTCCGCCATTTCTCGGGAAAACGTTCAGCTCATAGGCCCAGCCGTTATTAGGGTCTAAGGCGCTATCGCCTCGTACTGCTACGCAGGCATAGAATTTATTACTGACGACATTCGTCCAATAGTTGGTGTACTTGACAACAGCATTTGCTACATCTGTTGCAGTCCACTGCGTATTTACCACACCTCCACCGACATACCTGCTGGGAGTCGCTTCCCCAGTTTTTGTACCATTAGGTCCATCACCACCACAAATAGCGCTAGTAGGTGTGCAGGAATAGTTTGATGAGTTGCCTCTATTTTGAACGTAATGGGTATAAACTTCACTACCCGCCTGACTAAACCTCACTATCGCATAGCCTGCGATTACCACAAGGGCGATTACCGGTATTACATACCACCACTTTAGTTTTAGGTTATTGTTTTTGCTGGAGCTTGTTCTGGATTTGGAGCTTGTTCTGGATTTGGAGCTTGTTCTGGATTTGGCCATGTTGTATTAATCCTTTATTTTATATAATTAGATAGCTTTATTATATATATATATATTAATAAGTCAAACTTATTATGGTTTGTTCTATAGTCTGGTTATTTGATGCCCTAAGCTATGGCGATTGGCTTCATACAAAACTGCTATCTAAAAGTTATTATATCCTTTACAATGCGCCTTGTTTGGTGGTATAATTCTTAATTGTCTTTAAGTGGCAAGGAAAGGGAAACCAACAAGTGATAGCAGTAATAGAATCAGGCTCGAAGCAATATATGGTAGAAAAAGGTCACAAAATTGAGACCGAGTTATTGCACTCTGATAAAGATGTAATCGAATTCCAACCATTGATTGTAATCGACGGAGACAAAATACAAATTGGCAAGCCAAAGCTCGAAGGAGCTGTAGTGGTAGCAAAAATAATCGAAGCAGATGTTAAGGCTGATAAGGTTAAGGTTTTGAAGTACAAAGCTAAGAAGCGCCAAAAAACTCTAACTGGTCACCGACAGCGTCATGCCATCTTGGAAATTACCGAGATAAAATCTAAGTAAAGTCCCGATAAAGACGCCCTTTTTTAAAGAGGCGTTTTTTTATTATCAAAAAAACTACTTACAGCTATTAGGCACTGACTTTTGTGAAAGAATAGTCTGCATCCAGGCCAGAGTATCTTTGAAGCTAGCATTCATTGTATGGTAATGATCAACACTTCCGGTAGGATTAGCATTATCAATGGCAAAAGGGCTGGTATCGTATTTTTTAAACGTCACGATGTTGGATTGGACACACATCCGCTCGAAGCCGTGCTGGCTCTGTGACAATAAGATAACATCGTCATGAGTACCCTGGTTTATTAGCTTTGGGCGGGCGGTATTGGTACTTCCTACAATATTTTTGGCCATATCGGCTGAAAATGCTGCATAGATAGGGTTGATGGCGATATTGAGATCCTTAGCGGCCTTAATAAACTCACTGGTAAAAATCTGGTCCGACCTATTTGTACCGATGTTATTGGGCCAGGTCTTGTTGAACCCATCGATACAGCCCGATTGCGCTTCTTGCTGGTAGCTCTTGGCCCACCGGCTCAAAAGTATTTTATCGATAGGGTAGCTGGTCTTGTACCAATCGCCGTAGCTCGCAAGTAGCAGCGGGCCAAACCAATTGATATTGGCGCCCCTAGTGGCATCGTCGATGGTTTCCTCGACACTAGTGACAGGTCCGAATCCGATAGCACCCTTGAGATTTACATCTGGCGCGTAGTCGTTTTTGATTTGATCGGCCCAGTAGGCTGCCTGTCCGCCCTCGGAATATCCGGCACTAAATACACTATCACTATCGAGCTGGTCTTTTGTTACAGCCAAGGTACTGACGGCACGCACACTATCCAGTAGTGCCTTGCCCTGCAATTCGCCAACCATAAAATGATGCAGGCGTGAGCTGTCGCGCATACCTTCGTAGTCGATTGTGACCACTGCATAACCCTGGCTAGCATAAGCCATTAGTAGGCTGTCGTAATTTGCCCAATCCTTCTTGACTGGATCTTCGAGTGAGGCCGAGCAACTGTCAGCCATACCAGAAGTACCTGGCGCAAAAGCAAAGATTGGTTTCTTATTGTTACCCGACGGCAGGTAAACTCTAGCGTAAACTGGAACATTGTCTTTGCTACCATCAGAGGTAGTAAAAACAAAAGTCTGCTTGGTAACTTCGGTATTTACTGGGCTATCAAAGCGCTTATTGGTCTGTAAGATTATTTTTTGAACTTCGTTGGCAGAAAAAACTCTAGCTGATTCTTCCGAAATCACCTTGCCCGTTTTGATTTCTTTCTTGGCCTGTGTCTTGGTTACTGAGCCAACAGGCACCTGCCTGGGTCGAGGCAGTATCACATAAAAATAAATCAAGAGTGCAGATACAAAAATAACCTCTACAATTAAAATAGTCCAGAGCGAACGACTTATGAGTCTTTGCCTGATGTCGTATTTTGTAATTGGTTTACGATGCTTGGTCATTGTTAGTGTATTATACGACTAATTTGTAATTTATTTTTATTACTATCAAGAGCCCGTGCAAAGCTAGGTAGTATCAGTTTTTTAGATACCTTCTAGGTATTTCTCTACCTCAAGCGCGGCTCGACAGCCGTCGCCGGCTGCTGTAATTGCTTGTCGGTAGTGCGGGTCGGCGACATCACCGGCTGCAAAGACTCCATCGATTGCAGTTTTGACATTGCTCTTGACTCGCAAGTAGCCAGCTTGATCCATTTCGAGTGAGCCCTTAAATAAGTCGGTGGCTGGTGTGTGGCCAATAGCAACAAAAACCGCTTGGCAATCTAGTTTTTTAGGTTTACCCGTCTTGATGTTTTTTGTTTTGATGCCCGAAACCTTATCTTTTCCCAGTATCTCAACTACCGAGGAGTTCCAGAGTACGTGGATTTTTTCGTTATTTAGCACTCTATCTTGCATTATTTTGCTAGCCCTAAACTCGTCCCGGCGATGAATAATCGTAACTTTACTAGCTAGCTTAGATAGCGTTAAGGCCTCTTCCATGGCGCTATCACCGCCTCCTACCACAACAACCTCTTGATCCTTAAAAAAGAACCCATCGCATGTGGCGCACGACGATACTCCGTTGCCCATTAGCCTTTTCTCGCTCTCGAGACCTAGCCAGTTTGCGCTAGCTCCTGTCGAGATGATAAGCGCCTTGGCAGTATATTCATTTTTGCCTACGGTTACTTTTTTTGGTTGCCCTCCAACTTCTACCTTGGTAGCAAACTCCTGAATTATTTCGGTGCCGAAGCGCTTAGCCTGTGCTTTCATCTCGTCCATCAATTCGGGGCCCATAATTCCCTCCTTAAAGCCCGGGAAGTTCTCTACTTCGGTAGTTAGTAGCAACTGTCCGCCGGGTGTTGTTCCGGCTATCATTAGTACCTTAATGCCTGCTCTGGCTGCATAAATAGCTGCAGTGTAGCCAGCCGGGCCGGCTCCAACGATTATCAGATCGTATTTTTTGGGTGTTGTTTGGTTTGTCATAATAGTTGTATTATACCAAATTATTGCGCTCTATTTATAAAAGGTTTTGAACTTTAATAATCTGTCTGATTATTTTTAAGGCACAATTTGCTGGTACAATACTTTTTGATGCAAAAATTTACCAATCAACAGGCTGCGGCGCTCAGTGCAATCGGAGCCTGGCTAAAATCTTATAACAAAGGTGGTGCACAATATATTACCCTTGGTGGCTATGCTGGCACAGGCAAAACTACCCTCATAGCTGCCTTGCGTAAAGTTCTGACTGCCAATATGCCCGCCACCAAAGTTGGTTTTGCTGCCTTTACGGGCAAGGCGGCTTTGGTGTTAAAAAGCAAACTCGTACAGGATAAAATACTCCGCCCTGGCGACTCGATATCGACACTTCACAGCTTGATGTATTATTCTGAGACCGGTAAGGGTGATGTGCTCAAATGGCGGAAGCGAGACTTGCTGAAGGTCGATATAATTATAGTCGATGAAGCTAGCATGGTAAGTGAAGACATTTGGAACGATCTGTTGAGTTTTGGAAAGCCAGTCTTAGCAGTTGGCGACCATGGCCAGTTGCCACCAATTGGCAATAACTTTAATCTCATGTTGGATCCCGAGATTAAACTCGATAAAATATGGCGACAGGCTGCCGATAGCCCAATAATTTCGATCTCTACGATGGCCCGCAGCGGGCAAGCTATACCTATTAAGGTTTATGGTGAGGGTGTCGAAAAGCTCGATAGAAACGATCCCGTAACCGGCGATACCGTACAGGCTATATTGGAAAGCCACGATGCCGACACCTTGGTTCTGTGTGGCTACAATAGCACTCGCCAAAAGCTTAATAATCATGTTCGCGAACTGAAAGGCTTCGAAGGCCCTGACCCGCAGCGTAACGACACTATAGTTTGTTTGCGTAATAACCGAGAGTCTGGCCTAAGCAATGGTCAGATTGGAGTTATTACAAGTATTTCGGCGACGAAAAATGATAATGATTTGCTGTGGTGGAGTATTACAGCTGACTTTGACGGAATTGTATTTGATGGTTTTGCACCGAGGGAGCAATTTGGAGCTGCCACAACTATTAAGGAAGTGCCTAAAAGATCTAAAAAAGATTTGGTCGGACTATTTGATTTTGGCTACGGCCTAACCGTTCATAAGGCTCAGGGCTCACAGGCCAAACGAGTGCTAATTTTTGAGGAACGCTTTCCAAAAATGAGCCAAGACGAATGGCAACGCTGGCTGTATACCGCTATCACTAGGGCCGAACAAGAGCTATATATTGTTGGTAATTAATACTCAGCTTACTCAAGAATAGGCTATGCTACCTAGCCCACAGATTGTTACGAAATGCCGAGTTTGCGATTAGGCTTATGCTGGTGAGACATTTTTTAGGGTCTAAGGGTACCAGCAAATACCTGCCAGGCTAAAGCCGTCTTGGCCACTAGACTCAATATAATATAAACACGTTCGCCGTAGAGGTAATTCTTCCATGGTCCCCATTTCTTGTACTGCAAGAACATGTTGATAGCAAAGCAATTGAAAAACAAAAAGATTGTAATAAAGATCCAATAAACGAATGCTGGTATCTTGGCTCCAGAAGTCGAATTAGAAGCGCTGGCCCAAAAATAAATTGCAATTCCGATCCACGGCACGATACCAGCGATACAGCCGACAATGTAGCTAATCCACTTTGTTTTCTCAGTAGTCTGGTTGTGGATTTCCATTATAAGGCCGCAGAGGTTCATGACCATAACTAGTGCGAATAAACAAATTAGGCTAACCAAGTCGTAAATGCCAGTCAGTAGTGCAACCGCAACGATCATGGTGCTGGCTGAAAAGCTGTACTCTATCCATCGGGCTCGGTTCATGCCCAGCTTTAGATCCTTTTTATACTGGCGGTAGTAGATGGTAGAGATAATCAGGTGGGCTAGCATACAAATAACCAAGAATGCCAGTATTGGCCAAACCAATGGGAGCTGGTATATAGCCTTGGTGGCCGAGTCGAGAGTCTTGGTGTCGGTATTAAATGTTAAGTAGCTGACATTAATTGGAAACTTAACCTTGGCATTGGCAATTGCAAACATCACTGCCACTTGGATAGCAAAAAACACGAACATAAATATATTGAATTTTCTAAGACCTTCAACCGTAATCTTTTTCTTGGCCATTTGTTGCCTCATCTTTCTGGAATTAATTAATTCTTAAAGCTTATGCTTAATGACTTAATTATAGCCAATAGACTATACCGATGCAATCTTAATATAATTAGAGCTGTCGCAAATATAATATGCCAAAATATTGAAGCTCTCAAGCTTGGGTAGCTCGAACTGCTTGGCAATGGCAGTGATGTCGGCAAAGCTAGTGCTGCTGGTATCTACCAGAGTAAATACCAACACGGTTGGTATGCTGTATTTCCTTAAGTGGGTAAAGAGCTTGTTGGCAAAGAATATTTCGATTTGATTTAGTCGTTCGTCGTGAGGTAAGTTGGCGGGTAGCGACAGACGGCACAACTGAGGGCTATAAACACACTGCACGGAGGCTTGATCGTCCGAGATAATGACACTATCGAAACCCAGCTGCTTGCCGTCTTTGACATAAGCCATATCTGGGTTTTCGGAGTAGGCCTGGAACTCCCAGCCTGCAAAGTCTGGGCAGATATCGACAAATTCCTGGATTAGCTGGCGCTCGCGATGCTTTTTGATTGGGTCGAATGGCTGCTTCATGATTTTTTCCATTCTAGTTACTTTGTTACTCCGGCGCAAGTTTGGGGAGACCACAGCCCGACTTCGCTCTGCCGAGCTGTAGATTCGGCTTTTTTAAATGTATTTTGATACTTGTAGCTCTGTGAACGGTAGGTGTATTCGTGGGCATAGCCCTCGTTGAGCAGGGTCAAATTAACCAGCTCGTCGCCAAGCCAAATATAGGCCAACAGGCGATCGTACTTATCACGTTCACCTACAATTGGGTCAAATTCGATTCGGATTGTTTTGCCTGTTAGCAGCTGCTTGGTTTTTGCAGATGCTTCCTTGCCAAAACACTGCACAACTTTTCTGGGATCGACAGTTTCTGGAGTATCAATGCCTATAAAACGGACCTTTTCTTTGCGACCGTAGCGAAATATTTCGAGCGTGTCTCCATCGTCAACCTTCTTGACCTCATATACTTCCTGATTTGATGTTTTGACCTTAGCGGTACTGAGTTTATTAACACCCGCCGCTGTGCCAGCCAAAACAAGTAATACCCCGATGTATAATATTTTTTTGGTCCGCATTATACTAGCTCGGACTCCTTGAGCTCTCGACCTCGCCTTCTAAAGTAAACACTCTCCACTAAGCCGACTGCAAAAAGGCTTACCATTAGGCTAGTCCCGCCGGCTGATATAAACGGCAGGGGTATGCCTGTAACCGGCATAATGCCGAGATTCATACCGATATTCACAAATACATGCACCACAAACATTGTGGCGATACCAATACACAATAAGCTCCCAAAACGATCGTGGCTGAGTGTAGCATCGATGATCATTCTGGCGATTACAGCCACAAATAAAAGCATACAAACTAGGGCCCCTAAAAATCCTAGCTTCTCGGCCAAGACCGCAAATACAAAGTCGGTATGCGAACTTGGCAAAAAATTGCCCTGGCTTTGGCTACCAGCCCCCAGGCCCTGCCCGTATAGACCCCCAGAGCCGACAGCTATAATGGCCTGACTGACATTATATCCTGTACCACTCGGATCTTTAGATGGCTGTAAAAAAGTATCAATACGCTGTCTTTGATAATCTTTTAGCATTGGATAGGCTAGCGGCATAGCTACTATCACTGCCAAAAAAAGCACTAGCAGGTATTTCTTTTTGACTTTCGTAGCTAATGTCATTACTAGCCATATCGAAGCCAGCACAATCGCAGTACCTAAGTCCGGCTGAACTAAAACTAAAAATATTGCCGGTAAGGAATATGCCAAAGACCTAACCAAAAACCTGAGCTGACCGGTGAAGTCAAAATTTTGTGCGTAAAACTTAGCCAACACTATAATAAGTATTAACTTTGCCAACTCAGATGGCTGAAACTGAAATGGTCCCATTGCTATCCATCGAGTAGCACCTAGCCTGGTGGCTCCAAAAAACTCTACAGCCAATAGTGAAGCTATCATAAAAACATACAATATTCCGCTGTAGTTTTTTAGAATCTTGTAATCATTTCTGGCAGCTAAGACTAAAAGAAAAACGCCAATCAGGGCATAGATTATTTGTTTGGTGCTGTCGAGCTGATTAGAAACTTGTTTGGCTTTAATACCAAGCGAGTAAAGCACTATTAGTCCCAGCACAACCAAGAGTGCAGTGGTGGCTAGTAAAAGGTTATCAAAGTTTCCAGCTAGCCAAATTGATTTACGCTTCATGAACTTCTAGCTCTATAGTCAGCTCGTGACCTTCTACGGAAACTGTCTTTGCGAATTGATATCCCTCCGGTCGCGACGAGAAGTGCTGGGTCAAGGTCTCTAGCGATATTAGTTTTTCAAACTCATCGACAGCTGAGGTGATTTCTGCTGAGTCGCTAGCTAAAGAAAGTTTTATACGGTTTTCTATTTGCAGGCCGGCTTCTTTTCGACAAGACTGGATATTACGAATTATGTCTCTGGCGATACCTTCATTTTTGAGTGATGGTGTGATAGCCGTATCGATGTCTACCGAAATGTCGTCGCTCTTCTGGTACTGAACCTTTTTGACATTAAGCTCTTCGCATATAATATCGTTTAGTCCTTGAGATATCTTGTGTGGTCCCTTTAGAGTTGCGGTAGCTAATGGCTGACGAACTTTTATTTTATTTTCAGATCGTTTAGCCAAGCCGTCATTGACATAGCGCCTAACAATGTCCATGTCTTCTAGTATTTGGTGGTCGGATTCGCCACTGCTTGGCCAGTCGCTCAAATGTACCGACTGCGGAGCGGTGGCGATATCTTCGGTGAGATGTCGGTATAGCCAATCGCTCATAAATGGCGCCCAAGGAGCCAAGAGTTGGCAAATAGTCACCAGTGTCCAGTGGAGCGTCTGGTAGGCCTGGAGCTTGTCGGAGTCATCTTCAGATTTCCAGAATCTGCGACGACTTCTTCGGACGTACCAGTTAGACATATCATCCACTAGCTTGTACACGGGCCAGCTGGCTTTAGCTATTTCAAAGTTATCAGCTGCAGTAGTGACTTCGGCGATAGTACTAGCTACGCGAGCTACTAGCCACAAATCGAGTGGGTTTTCTAAGCCGGTTGGCCTATCCAGGCTGGTTGGTTTCCAATCGTCGATTTCGGTGTAGAGGCTCAAAAACGATGCACTATTGTATAGGGTCATAAATAAGTTGCGATTGATGTCCTTGAGGCTATCCCTGTCGAAGCGCATATACTCGCCAGACAATGCCGGTGCGCTAGATAGCAAGTAATAGCGCAAGCTATCGGCACCCTCGAGATCAAATACTTCTTGCAGAGGTGGGTAGTTTTTTAATCTCTTAGAAAGCTTCTGTCCGTCGCTGGCGGTAATTAACCCATTAACTAAAACATTTTTATAAGCTGGCTTATCAAAAACAATCGTCGATATTACATGCAAAACATAAAACCAAAGCCTAGTCTGGTCGAGACCTTCTCCGATGTAGTCGGCCGGGAAGCTCTGCTCGAATTTGGTATCGTTTTCGAAAGGATAATGCTGTTGAGCGATTGGCATTGAGCCCGACTCAAACCAACAATCGATAACTTCTTCGACTCGCTTGTAGGTTTTGCCATCTTTTTTAATACTAACCTTATCGATAAAAGGCCGATGCAAATCAGTCAAGTCGAAAGCCGAATCGGTGAGCTGGTTTAGCTCGTCGATACTTTCGACAACCAAGACATCACTATCGTCATCTTCATTTACCCAAATAGGGACGGGCGCGCCCCAGTAACGATTACGTGATATTGCCCAGTCGCGTGCGCCTTCTAGCCATTTACCAAAACGACCTTCTTTAATATTGTTGGGCGTCCAATTGATATCTTGGGCAGTATCTTTTAATTGCTTTTTGATCGATGAAACCGCCACAAACCAAGTGTCGATGGCGTAGTACAGTAACGGGGTTTCGCAACGATAACAAAACGGATAGGTGTGCGCAAATGTCTCAGCTGAGTAAATATTACCTTGCTCGGTCAAATGCTCTATCACTAGTTTATCGGCCGACTTAAAGAACTTGCCTTCGATAAATTCAAGCCCGATAGATACTTTGACTTTTCCGTTGAGATCAATTGTGTTGATTAGTGGTATATCGTTAGCCTGACTCAAAGCCAAATCGTCTTCACCAAAAGCTGGGGCCACGTGTAGTATACCGGTACCATCTTCGATACTTACAAAATCAGCAGGCCAAACTTTGTAGCTATTGTTGGTGGGCTCAATGCCGCCAATGGCAAATAACGGTTGGTAGCTCTTGCCTACCAATTCGCTACCAAGCATCGTACTAAGCACCTCATAGCTTTCCAACTTTAGGCTTTCTAGTCGATCTTTAGCTACAATTAGTTTTTCGCTTGATCCGTCGACAGTGGTATTTATAAGTAAGTATTGAGCATCTGGCTTAACGGCCAAGGCGCTGTTGCCTGGCAAACTCCATGGAGTAGTAGTCCAGGCCAATAAGCTAGCGTCCTCGCCAACTAATTTGAACTTCACAATTACGCTTGGGTCCGAGACATCATCTCTGTAGCCTTCATTAACCTCGAAGTTGCTTAGAGGCGTAGTGCAGCGTGGGCAGTAAGGCATACACTTGAAGCCTTTGTATATCAGTCCTTTTTTGTAGATCTGCGCAAAAGTCCACCAGACCGACTCGACATATGTATTGTCGATGGTAGCGTAGGCGTTGTCCTTATCGGTCCATCGGCCGATTCGATCGAAAAAACCTTCCCAATCACTTTTATAAGTAAAGACTGAGTCCCTGCAAGCTTGGTTGAACTTCTCTAGGCCGAGCTCCATGATTTGTTGTTTGCCCGATACGTTAAATTTTTTCTCAATTTCAAACTCTACCGGCAAACCATGGCAGTCCCAGCCGTTTCGGCGCTCTACGTACCTGCCACGCATCGTCTGAAACCGACCAATTGAGTCTTTGATACTAGTTACTAGGCTGTGGCCAAAATGCGGTAAGCCATTAGCAAAAGGAGGGCCATCGTAAAAGCTAAATGGTTCGCCATTTTTGGTTTTGGCTAATGATGCTTCAAAAGTATTTTCTTTACTCCATACTTTTAGCATCTCTTCTTCTACTTCGCTAGGCTTATACTGTGGTATCTTTTTCATGATTTGCTCCCTTAAATAATAAAACACCGCTTCAAAAACCGATTGCTCGGCGCGGTGTCAGGGTTCACTACTTTTTTTAAAGGCGAACGGTACCACCTGACTTTTGAGCCCTGGCAAATTTCCGACTACCGGAATTTATCAGAAACCCAACACTTATTTTTGGCTCTAACGTGGCCTCTGACGACGGGTTCTACTTTCTTTCTTGCAAGCTTGTCCGGCTTACCGAGATTTCTTCCCGTGGCGCTGCGAAATACGCACTTTTGGTTGATAACCAATCGTTGATAACCAATCGTTATACTAACGCCCTAACAGTATTATTATAATAGCATTTAGCGGATATTACTAGATGAAGCCGATAGATTCATGGATTTCATTATTGCTAGGGAGAGTCCCCTGCCAAGCTTTTTGAGCAACCCCGTCTTCGCGCATCAGAAGTACTGCGGGAAAGCTCATTATGTCGTAAGCCTCTGTCATGCCAGCCCCTGTTGGTGAGTCGGCATCGATATCTTGAGTAATAATATGGTTAATAGCTAGATTCTTTTTGAGTTCGTTCATTTCTAGCTTTAATCTATTGGTATCAGATTTACGATAAAAAACTAATGCTTTCATTTGCTAGCTATTTTAGCATAAAGCTACTAATTATGGAGCTTTTTGATCTTGGTGAGTTCTTTTTCGAAACTCGATAAGCTCGTGAAGCTTCGGTAGACGCTGGCGAACCTGACATAAGCAACGTCGTCGGTCTGCAAAAGTTCGTCCATAACTATCGCCCCTATCTTGTTTGTATCGAGCTCGGGCTGGTCCATACCTCGCGCCAAGCGTTCGACTTCAGATATAATCTCTTCGATTTTTATAGCCTCAATTGGTCGTTTTTCGAAGGCTCGATAAATGCCCCTAGAGAGTTTTTGACGGTCAAAAAGTTCTCGTTCGCCGTTTTTCTTGACTACCATAAGGTTTGGTACCTCTAAGCGCTCGTAGGTTGTGAATCGGTGTTTACAATCAAGGCACTCGCGGCGACGGCGAATAGAACCGGAATCTTCTACATCGCGCGATTCAAGTACCCGACTAACCTCTAAGCTACAAACTGGGCACTTCATGGCTACCGATTCCTAGAGCTTTTTCTTTACAAAGCTAGGTATATCGTCGTCATTTTTTGATTTTGGTCTACCTATCTTGATGCCAAATCTTTTGTAGGCAGGAATGTCGGCGGTTTCTTCTTCTTTCTCTAGTTCAGTCGATACGGTTTCTACTATAGGGTCTTCGCTAAATTCGCTCTTGGTAGATTCATTGTCGTAATCCGATTCGTCAAAATCGAAGTCGGTTAGTTCGCCCAGCTCTTCGGTTGCAGGCAAATCAGCAATCTTGTCTTCTTCAATGGAGTCAAAATCGTCTAGTCTTTCTGGCTTAGCCTTTACTAAAGGTTCAAATTCTTCGCTATCGTCAAATACAGGACTAGAGTCTTGTGGTTTAAGGAAGGGGGTTTCTTCTATAATTTTCGGTTCTTCAGAGCCCATATAAATACTAGAGTGCTCGGTGCGGGCATCATTATTGAAACTACTATTAGAATTTCTTTCGCCATCAAATCCTGTTGCAACTAGTGTCACCCTGATAGCACCGGTTAGGTTTTCATCCAGAACGGTGCCCCAGATAATATTAGCTTCTGGGTCAACCGAATCGTGAATTAGTTTTGCTGCCTCTTCGATTTCGTGCATTCCCATGTCTCGACCGCCAGTGAAGTTGATGAGCACGCCCTTGGCGCCTTGTATCGAAACCTCCAATAGTGGCGAATCCATAGCGTATTTTACGGCATCAATAGCTCGAGTATCGCCAGTACCTTCACCAATTCCCATCAGTGCTGAGCCGGCATTACTCATAATTGATTTGACATCAGCAAAATCCAAATTAACCAAGCCGTTGACTGTAATAAGGTCGGCTATTCCCTGTACACCCTGTTTAAGCACATCATCGACAGTACCAAAGGCATCGAGCAAAGTTGTTTTGCGATCGACAAGCTGTAATATCCTATCATTCGGAATAGTAATTAGGGTATCGACCTTATCTTTGAGCTCAGCGATACCGGCCTCCGCTATCTTGCGGCGCCTGTCACCTTCGAAGCTAAAAGGCTTCGTGATAATAGCAACTGTTAGTGCGCCTATTTCTTTCGCAATTCTAGCCACCACTGGGGCAGCACCCGAGCCAGTGCCTCCGCCGTAGCCAGCAGTAATAAAGACCATCTCGGAATGCTTGAGGGCATTATAAATGTCCTCTTCGCTTTCTTCCGCGGCCTGACGTCCGATGTCGGGGTTAGCTCCAGCTCCCAAACCTCTGGTAGCCTCCTTGCCGATATGTACTTTGTTATTGGCCTGTGACCAATGCAGAGCTTGAGCGTCAGTATTGATGGCAACAAAATCAATGCCTCTTAGTTTGGATTGCACCATTCTATTTAGGGCATTGCCTCCGCCGCCGCCGATACCGACAACCTTGATGCGCGCGAATGTTTCGATTTCTGGTAGTATCTCTGCCATAATTTTAACCTCACTTGGTTTGATAATTGCTATGGAAGGAAACCATCCTTCCAGATATAAACTGCCTTACCACATACCTTTTATTGCTAAAAGGATACTTGTAATTATATATGTACTCAACATGATATGCAACATATTTGTTCAAGTTTATTTGATATTTATTAACTATAAAAAATGTGTTCGCTCTAATAATTTGTTTGTTCTTTTATTTATAAAATGCTCCGATAATGCAAAAAGCTGCCTTTCTTAGCTAAGCAGCTCAATTGCGTTTGTTCCGGGTATTCTGAGTTTTTGACTAAGGCATCAACCCTTTAAAGATAGTTTTGGCTTTGTGGCCAATTTTGCCCATTATGCCGTCAAAGACGTTATTTGCTCCACTTTTAGGCACATCCATATCTTCTAGCATCAGGCCTATAGCTGTAGCGTAAGAGGGATCGGTGATTTTATCTGAAACACCAGTGTATTTTTGACTGGATCCTACGATAGTCGGAAGCTTAACGAAACTTTTCGCAAATTCGGCCACTTCTGGCATATTAGATCCGCCGCCTGTTAGTACTACTCCGGCCGCTAGCTGCTGTTTGTGGTCGACTTTTGCTATCTCTTCAGCTATTAGAGTAAAAATTTCACTGGCTCTGGCAAATATTATCTTGTCGATGTCACTTTTCATGACAACACCCTTGCCACCAAACTCAGAGAGGTCAATTTTTTGGTGGTCAGCTCTGTTGGGGTGCTCTGCGGAGCCGTATTTAAGTTTTACCTTATCAGCTATTTCGATGTTGGTTCTTAGGCCATAGACCAAGTCCTTCGTGATGTTATTGGAGCCAAGCGGGATAATACTGGTGTAAGATAGTTTTCCTTCGTTATAGATAGCAATGCCAGTGGTTTCTGAACCCAAATGAACCAATGCGACACCAAGCTCCATCTGCTTTTTGGTTAGGATTGTTCTGGCGGCGGCAATTGGCACAATAAACTGACCATTGATCTGTACTCCCGACCTAAAAACAGCATTTTCGAGGTTTTTGAGAGCAGGGCTCGAGCCTGTTATGATATGCGTGTCTACCTCGAGGCGGATGCCGTTCATACCCACTGGATCAACAATACCAGCCTGCCCATCGACGCTATAATTTCTTGGTATCACCTGTAATATCTGCCTATTCGATTCGAGCTGGATTGCTGTTGAAGCTGCTTCGACTCGGGCTAGCTCTTCTTTTGTTATCTCGTGGTCGGCTCGAGATACTGCGATTACTCCCTTGGAGTTCTTGCTATGGATGTGTGCTCCATCGACAGAAATGGTCGCTCTCTCGATTGCTATACCGCTCATTCGTTCAGCCTCTTCAAGAGCAGCCGTAATAGAGCTGACTGTTTCTTCAACGTCTACCACTACGCCCCGCCGCAAGCCGGAGGTAGGCGATACTCCAAGGCCAATGATGCTAGGTAGTGCTGAATCTTCTTGGTGTAATCCAACGACACAAACGACCTTGCTGGTCCCGATGTCGATTCCTACGTATGTTTCTTCGTTTTTTGGTGCCATATAAACCTATTATACTTCAAGCTAGGCAAAATGTTCAAATGTTAGCTGGCTATTAGCTCATAACCGTCTTTTGTTACCAGAACAGTACTCTCAAACTGGGCACTCAGCGATCCATCTCTGGTCATGTATGTCCAGCCGTCATCGGCTAGGTATAGATCGTTGGTGCCTATTGATGCAATCGGCTCTATAGCGATGGTCATTCCTGCCTTCAGAACTTCACCCTTGCCTGCGCTGCCGTAATTGGGTATCACAGGGTCTTCGTGCAGCTCGTGCCCAACGCCATGCCCCGTTAGGCTGTAGATTGGTTTGAGATTGTGTTTTCTGAGTTGATGCTCGATGACGGAGCTAACATCTCCGACTCTTGATCCGTGCTTAACAACCCTTAGTGCTTCCTGCAAGGCCTCATAGCAGCCCCCGAGGAGCATCGAACCTTCGCGCGATGGTTTACCAAGGCTAATAGTGCGTGCAGCATCTGTGATCATGCCTTTATAATTAACTCCATAATCGATACCGACCAAGTCGCCGGCCTGAAGCTTGCGGCTATTTGGTATGGCGTGGACGATTTCGTTATTAACAGATACACAAACACGACCCGGGAAGCCCTGGTAGCCCAAAAAAGCTGGCTTGCCACCACGCGCAATTGTCTCTTTTTCGGCTATTGCATCGAGCTCCAGGCTAGTTACGCCCGCGCTAGCAGAGCCTACTAAGATGTCCAAGACCTCGGTTAATATTTTGCCACTTTGACGGATATTTTTAATTTCTTCTGCTGATTTAATTTTATTTTTTAGCATTGTATTACCACCCTAGCGCAGCCTTAACTCTCTTAAAGATTTCGTCGGTGCTACCGGTAGCGTCTACTGTGGTGAAGTTGTCGCGACCCCTGGCATTATCAATGACCTCATCGGTCAGCTCGTGAAAAACCTCGATACGGCGCTGGATAGTGGCTTGAGTGTCATCCTCACGCCCTCTCCTGAGTAGACGCGCTAAGGATTCTTGGTCGGATATTTCGAGCAATATATACTTTGATATCTCGATACCATGAGCACTAGCGTAGGACTCCATCCAATCGGCTTGGTCGGTATCTCTTGGGAAACCATCCGACACAATGATGCTGCCGTCTGGAAAACTCTCAAATTGCTGCTGCACTATGCTATTTACTAGGTCGTAATCGACCAGGTTGCCAGCATGTAGTGCCTGGGCTATTAAAGGATTGGTTTTGGCTCGCTCTCGTATCAAATCGCCTATACGTATAACTTCGATTTTACGCAGCTTTTGTAGCAAATCTATCTGGGTATCTTTGCCAGACCCAGGCAAGCCGACAACGACTATCAGGTGTTTCATTTGTTTATCAGGCCGATTAAGATTTGGTAGAACTTCGGTCCAAACACCACTCCAGCAACAACTATTGCTCCGAGCGCTGTTACTAGCACAGCGGCTGCCATCATGTCCTTGATGAGCTGGACGAGGTGGTTATTTTCCTGGCTAATCAAATCTAATGACTTTTCGATAGCAGTATTGACGATTTCAGAAAAAAAGACCATCACAATTGAGCTAAAAACAAATAAAAACTCTATCGCAGTGACGCCCATCAGCAAAGAAAGCAAAATAGCTAATATGGCGAATCCAAGGTGTATCTTGGCATTACGCTCCGAGCTAATTACCGCCTTGAGGCCTCTGAAGGCATACTTAAAACTTGCTAGTGTGACCATTTGAAATCCCTATATTTATAATCTAATGATTCCATGATATCACCTTGCAGCTTGTCTAGGCTAGCTATTTGAGTTTTGTCTTGATGATCGTGACCCAGTAGATGCAGTGTGCCGTGCACCAAAAGCAGCGCCAGCTCAGCCTCTGGGCTAATGCCATATTCGCTTGCCTGAGAAATGGCGATGTCTTTACAAATTGCAATATCACCAATCGTACGGTTGTCTGGGGTTGGTTGGTAATCAAAACTCAAAACATCGGTCGGATAGTCGTTACCGGAGTAACGTTTGTTGAGCTCTCGGCTGCGCTCGGAACTCACAAAAGCGACCCCTATTTCGGCTTTTTCTGTTACGAAAGCGAATTGCACGACAGTATCAGCTATTTTTTTGAGCTGTACAGCTGGTATTTGGGTTTTTCCTTCAATATTGTAGGTAAGTGGCATACTGGCTAAGATAACTTTTGCTTGGTAAGCTCAGCTATTAGGCTGCCGTCAGCCTGACCAGCTGTTTTTTGACGGACCAAACCGATGACTTTACCCATGTCAGCCACAGAACTAGCGCCGACTTCTGCAATAGCCTCATCCACTGCTTTGGCGACGGCTTCTTCGCTCATCTGTTCGGGTAGGTATTTTTTAATGATGTCTAGTTCGGTACGTTCTTCCTCGACGAGGTCTTGGCGACCAGCGCTGTCGAACTGACTAATAGAATCTTGGTGTTTTTTTGCTTCCTTTTGCAATACCGAAAGAGCCTCTTGCATTGTCAGATCATGGCCTAGTTCTATCTGATAATTATTTAGCGAGCTCTTGAGCAAGCGCAATGTAGTTGTTCTGACTTCGTCGCGCAATTTCATAGCGTCCCCGATGTCAGATTCGAGCTGAGTAATCAAATCCACTATCTTGTTCCGATTAGTTCGCGCATTTTCTGCTCTTTTCGAGCTCTTTTTCGAATGGCGACAACTCGTGCCTCAGACTTTGATATTGGCTTTTGAAAATACTTTCTCTGACGCGCAGTAGTCAAAATACCAGATTGGATGACCTTTTTATTAAAGCGTCTAACTAGGTTCTCTACCGATTCGTCGTCTTTTCTTGTAACTTGTAACAATTGATGCTCCTTTAAATTATTGATTAAGGTTATTGAAATATTTTTAAATCCGTATAATTATATCTGAAAACACCAAAAAACTCAAGAGCCAATCATCATCCTAAGGGTTTCTACTAGTTTGTCTTGTTTATCAACCTGTTGATTGCCACTTGCTAGGTCCTTAATGATTACCTCCTGGAGTTTAGCCTCGCGGTCGCCAATAACTACGGCGTACTTGGCATGACACTTGTTGGCCAAGGCTAGCTGGTCGCCCATCGACTTTTTAGAGAAGTTTGCCCTAACCTTGAAGCCTTCGTCTAGTAATCTCTCGCGCACCACCTCGGCGGTATCAGACGCATTTTTTCCGATAGCAACTACAAATATGTCTGGTGGTGTTGCATCTGGAATAGTACCCATACGCTCTAATTCGAGCTTGATTCTTTCGATACCAATACCCATGCCTACGGCTGGCGAATCCACTCCGCCCAGGTGTTTCACTAGGGCATCGTATCTGCCTCCGCCACCTATACTGTCGCGTGATAGCTCACTGTCTGAGACAAATTCAAAAACAGTATCGTTGTAGTAATCCAAGCCCCTCACCAAGCGGCTGTTTAGCTGGTACTGTATGCCACAGTTTTCTAACAGCTCCAATATTTTGGCAAACCGTGCTGACGATTCTGGGGACAAATAATCTAAAATTTGCGGCGAATCTTCGATGAGTCTGATGACATCTGGGTCTTTGCTGTCGAGAATGCGCAGTGGGTTGGTTTCTAGCTGTTTTTTATTGATGTCCGGTAAATCCTTAATGTGATTCTTGAAGTAGTCCTGTAGTACTTTGATGTATCTTTGGCGGTCTTCAGACGAACCGATACTATTGATTGCTACTTTATGCTTAATACCCAGACGATTAAATAGCCTGGCCCCAAGGCTAATGACGTGCACATCACTACTAGCCGTAGAGTCACCAAATATTTCGAGTCCAAGTTGGTGGTGCTGGCGATAACGCCCTGCTTGCGGCCTTTCGTATCTAAAGTGGGGCTCGATGTAATATAGCTCGATTGGTTTTGGAAGGCTATTCATGCCGTTTTCGATATAGGCCCGAACGACCCCGGCGGTACTCTCTGGCTTGAGAGTTAGGCTATTATTAGAACGGTCGCTAAAACTATACATCTCCTTGCTGACCACCTCTGTTTCTTCGCCTACTGCTCTATTGAAAAGTTCCGTAGACTCCACTATTGGTGTAGATATCTTATCAATACCTGCAGACTGGCAAATATCAACATAAGCCTCAACGATATGAGACCAAAGTAGTTGATTGACCGGCAGGATGTCTTGCATACCCCTAGGCTTTTGGTGCTTGATTTGCGACATAGTTATATTTTAGCGATAAATACTCAATTCAACAAACATACATAATGAACAACTATTTTAAAACAGTATTTACAGGTAGCTAACCAAACCCACAGCTTGAATATATATTTGAGTAAATTATTATTATAGCAATAGGTATCTAAACTATGAATTAACAGATTGAATACCTACAAAGTGCTGCCGTAGTTCAATAGTAAAGAACAATTTTAGTGTTCGTATGGTTTAATATCTATTATTTCTAATTGGTGGTTTCGCCGATTTTGCCAAATGTTTTCGGATAGCTCAAAGACTAGTTCAATTGTTTGTCCAGCCTCAAGCCATCGATAATTACTAGCCATACTAAAGCCAATCGCAACGTGCTTACCACCGGCGGAGTCGGCTAGCTGCAGCCTGAGGTGTGAGGCATCGCTACCAACTAGCCTAACTTGTTCGACTAAATATATCGAATGGAAATGGGGTTTTTTGTTGGCACTACCAAAAGGAGCAAGCCTGTTGATTTCGTCATACAAGTCGATATTGGCACTGCTCGTGGCTAGAGTGATTCCTATTTGGATTGTCTTGAAATTATTTTTGGCATCCATGTTGGCTATGGCGTATTGGTTGATTCGATAACGAAGCTCTTGTATCCTATCGGTCTTTAGCTTGAGACCGGCAGCAAAGCTATGGCCACCGCAGCTTTCTAAAAATTCCTCACAGCTGCGGATGGCCTTTATGATATCGAATGATCCGTAACTCCGGGCAGAACCCTTTGATAACTCACCTAGTTCCTGAAGTATTATGGTTGGCTTGTGCCATTTTTCAGATATTTTACTTGCTACTATACCTACTACACCATGTGACCAATCAGGGCTCGATAATACCAATATAGGGTCTTTTTTGTACTTCTTGGCTTGCTCGCTACAACCGGCCAGAATACTCTTGGTATCTGCTTGTCTTGTGGAGTTTAGCTCGCCTAGCTCGAAGGCGATTGTTTTGGCTTCTTCGGCATCACTGCTAGTTAGCAAATCTAAGGCTTTCTTGGCATGAGCCAAGCGTCCGGCTGCGTTAAGCCTAGGGCCTATTTTAAAGCCCAAATCTGTCTCTGTCGCAGAGCTAATATCCATAGCACAGTTTTCGGCTAGTGCGATTAGTCCTTTTCGTCGGGTTTTTCGAAGCACCCTAAGTCCGTAGCTAGCCAGAACTCTATTGTCGTTTGTGAGCGG
>JBAXMM010000002.1:0-23352 GCA_037134295.1 bacterium | reverse complement strand
TCGGCTAGCTCCTCGAATAAAACCTTTATAACTAGCTCTGTTGCTAAAGCAGACTCAGCTAAGCTGTGCTCGCCATCATACATGACCTCTGGCTCGACTATAGGTACCATTCCGGCGGCCTGCACAATCGCTGCATAGCGGGCCATGACGGCCATATTGGCGCGCACCACAGCTGGAGAGGGGAGGTCGACACCTATAGCAAAAGCACTGCGCCACTTGGTAAAGCGAGCTCCCATAGCGTAATACTCGGTAAGGCGTTCGGCCAGGCCGTCGAGCCCCTCGGTGATGGTCTGGGGCGCAAAATTGGCCATTTCAACCAAGCCTTTATCGACCTTTATGCCTGGGATAATGCCGTTTTTGGTGAGAGCTTCGGCAAAAGTCAGGCCACTGTCGGTTTGCTGGCGGATGGTTTCGTCGTAGAGTATTACGCCCGAAATATAAAGCTCGATATTGGGCGACATGCACAATAATTGGCGCCACTGGAGCCTAGACTCGTCTGTGCAGGCAATCTTAAGGGTATCAAAGCGCTTGCAACACGACTTAGTGCTTTCGTCAGCAGCCAAAAGACCCTTTGGTGAGGCCATTAGTTGCTGCACTATAGCTGAAAGCGACTGATTCATGCATCTAGCATAAGCCTTATGGCTTATTTTTGCAATATTCGCCAGCTCGGAAGCCCTTTTGAGTACATATACTGCGTGCGGTAGCATTTTATATATGTAGATTAGTGGCACATTTACAGATGTAAAAGCAAAAAAAAATGAATAAATAAATTATTTCTTGGTGTTGTCAAGCCGAGCATCGCGCAACATCGATTGGCGCTTTTTGGTTTCTCGCTTGTCGTAGAGCTTTTTACCACGAGCCAAAGCTATTTCGAGCTTCACACGGCCGCGTACGAGCCCTATGGCAGTCGGAACGATACTTAGGTGCTCGGCAGTACCACTTTCGACGATTTTTAGCAGCTCTTTCTTGTGCAGCAGCAGTTTTCGTTCGGACTCGGGGTCGTAGTCGGCGATATTTGAGGCCTGTTTGTAGGGGCTAACATGGGCTTTTACCAGGTAAGCTTCGTTGTTTCTGATCGATATGTAGCTACCCTTGAGGTCAATATGTCCGGCCTTGATGCTCTTAACCTCGGCTCCCGTCAAAACCAATCCAGCCTCAAATTTGTCTTTGAGTTCGTAGTCGTGCCGTGCCCGGCGATTTGTAGCGATAATCTTCATAGCTTGATTATAGCTCAAATCATAGCTTTTGCGATATAATGATAACTAATATGCAACACCCCAAAGACATTTTTAACTATATCTTGACCGATATCACCACAAAAGCCTTTAATTCGGTTAGCCAATCCGACATTGGCCACAGCATTAGCCATTGCGACGCTCAATTTGGCGATTACAGCACCAACATTGCCTTCAAGCTCTCCAAGCTCGAAGGTCAGAGCCCATCTGATGTAGCCCGAGGTATCGTCGATAGCCTGAAGCAGCATAACTCCATCGAATCGGCCGAGTTCGCCCAGCCAGGATTTATCAATGTTACACTCATTAACCAGGTCTGGCTCGACTATGCACTGTCCTTTAATACTAGCTTCGCCCATAGTCAGCTAGGCAAAGGGCAGTCGATACAGATAGAGTTTATATCGGCTAACCCGACCGGCCCGTTGGTGGTCACCAACGCCTGGCAGGGGTACTATGGCGATATTTTATCTAGCATCTACGCCTCTCAGGGCTACGAAACCAAGCGAGAGTATTACCTCAATGATGGTGGCAATCAGCTTATATCCCTCGGCAGGGCGATACAGCAATCGATTGGAGTTGAATTCGATGCCGAAATCTCCGCCAACCTGTACCGAGGTGATTATATCGATAATACTGCTGAAATAATTACAACAGAAATGGGCGGAGTAGAGCAAATTAAGCAGTCTGAGCCTTCAGAAATTGGCGCCAGGGCAGCAGAGATCATAATGGAAACCTACATCAAGCCCGACCTAGCACGGCTAGGGGTTCGCTATGATTCGATTTACTCCGAAAAAAAGCCAGATATCAAAAAAACTCTCAAGCGACTGCAAGAGGCTGGCCTAATCAAGCAAAAGGATGGCGCCACATGGCTAATTGGTTCAGAAGTTGGGCTCAAACAGGACGAAGTGCTGGTCAGATCATACGATAACGGCGATAGCTATTTCCTTAAAGACATCGCCTACCAGCTCGAGCGCCTCGAGGAGCGCGGCTTTAATGAAACCATCACGATTGTTGGCCCAGACCATCACGGGCAGGCCATCAGGCTCATCAATACTCTGCGCGCGCTCGGACACCAGAGCTTCACAGAGATATCCACCCAGACTATTAGGCTTATTAAGGACGGAAAAGAGTTCAAGATGAGTAAACGCAAGGGCAACTACATTTTGCTCGATGATTTCCTAAATGAAGTCCCAACCGAGGCCGCCCGTTTTTATTTTGCGATGCGCGATACCAACACACACATGGATTTTGATATTGACCTAGTCAAGGAGCGTTCTGCCAAAAACCCGGTCTATTATTCACTGTACGCCTACGCCAGAGCCTGTTCGATTCAGGAAAAATCCACCGAGCAGGGCATTGTACCCGCTAAAAACCTCAAGGGATACCAACTGACAGTGGCCGAAAAGCAGCTTACCCTAGAGCTATCCAAGATAGGCGAGCTACTAGAGGAGATCACCACCACGCACAAAGTTCATCAGCTGTTGCACCAGACGGTCGAGGTCGCCAGAGCCTTCCATAACTACTATGAAAAAGAAAGAATCGTCGGCAATCCCAAGGCCGCCCAAAAATTAGTCTTTATTGCTCAATTTAAGCTTGCCTACCAGTCGGTATTTGCTATCCTAGGTGTTGATTTGCTCCAAAAAATGTAGCTTTATATTTTTGAGGGTGTAGTAAAAAAAGCAACTATTTTTGTATCTTATATGTGACAATTTTCTTATCAGTATTTATAAATAACTGGCCACTTTTTGGCTCAATTGAAAATGAATATATTGGTGCATTGCCTTCAAGCGCATAAAACCTCACAAAATTGGCCGAATCGGAGCTAATAGTAAGCATGGCCAGCTTGTTTAGGTCTTTATTGAGCAGTATAAAGTAGCCAGATTCCAGATCGAAGTAGCTGTCTTTGATATCCCCAAAACTATCAGGCAATCCATTGGTATCATAGCTACTCTCGGTTCCTTGCTCGAACAATTTAATCTTATTGCTCTGGGTGACGAATATATTGCCATTGATCATCAGTGAGCTGGCTTTAGCAAGACCTCCGGTGCTTGGTGATTTAAGGATATCAGCTTTGGAACTAAGGCTCAGCCCAGATTTTATATAGCGTACTATCTGTGACTCGCTAGGCACCAAGAGGTACAGGTTGCTGAGATAGCTTTCGATATCAACCGCTCCACCAGGGTTTGTCCTTAGCGACTGAAGACCATTCGCAGGGCTGTACTGCCACAGGTTACTGGATCCTATAGCTATTAGGCCGGTATCGCCTTGGTTTGTTAGAGCCTTGGCACCAATCAAATCTTTATCGGTAGCCTTAATAGCAGGTGCACCTAGCAGGGGGTTGATTGCCAGGATAGACCCAGACACCGCATCTAGGCCATACAGGCTGTTATCGACCCAAATCATGGCCACTAACTTGGATTGTTCGATACCAAAGCCGTCAGCTAGCTTAATTCGTGTTGTGCCGGTTATTTTATCTTCAACATTCGCTAGATCGCTACTAATATCGCTGTAACCTCGCTTAATTTTATTAGACTGTGCCAGCTGGTTGAGCTTGTCTTGGTCAGATTTGCTTATTTTAGATAAAATATCGTGAGCTTTATCAATACTTTCCTGAGCAGACTTAGTATTGTTTTTAGATAGCGAAGCCTGAGCCGATGAAATCAATGTACCGGCGTCGTCAAGCTCTTTAGATGCGTTGGTGCTGCTATAAACCGACGAAAAACCCAAAAATACTCCTATAATTATTAATGTAGATATAATTACAATGATAAATGCTTGCTTCGGATTGGGGTTGATGTATTTTGACCAAAACTTAGTCCAGCCATGCTTAGATTTGGATAGAACTGCCGGTACTACTTTAGTTTTAGTGTTGGAGGCTGACTGCTTTAGGCCATGCTTGATTTTTTGGCCACCTCTTTTTGTGTGGCCTTGAAGTGAAACTAGAATGCTGTTTATTTTAGCTTGTGCTTGTTTAGGGATATCATCTGGCCCCTGGCGCAAAAGGTCTTTTGGTATTGGCGACTTCTCGGCCTGAACCAGCAAAACACTGTAAGGAACTTCTTCTGGTAGTTGCAGGTTCTTGGTGATGTCTTGGCTTGACTGCTCGATTGACTGGTCGGATATGATCTTACCGAGTTCCGATTGAGTCAGGCTGGCCGTCACAGCCCTGCTGGTGAGCAAGATGCTGTCCCCAGACCGCACCTTGCCAGAGCCGACCTCCCTAAATTTATTTTCAGAGCTCTCTGTTGTTAGGCTTGTGGCACTGCCTTTGCGGGAATGGATCATTGTCAATTCGCCGACATTAGCAAATAGCATTTCGTTGGCTACTATAGCGACTAGCCCAATGTTGCAGGTACTCTTGGAGCTGCTGATGAGCTCATTGACGGACCGCAAGCATAGCTTAAAGCGATTATCAAAGCCGGTCTCGATACCACTCTCATAAAAAGCCTTACCACAGCCATCAAGGAATTTGTCTAGGTTGATCCTTTTGTCACCATCGTTATATTCAAATAGCAAGTATAGGTTGCCAGACTCCGAGCTGGCATCTGGAGAGGGCTCAAAACCAACAGCAAAAGACTCTGCCACAGACTTGAGTGGGCGCTTTGGACGATGATTGATCTGAATATGTCTGGTGTAGATTTCTATTGCATCCATAAGGCTTATCCTTTTCATAACTATTATACCATCTGTATGTATTAAGGTATGATAGAGATTGAAGTTATGGAAAAAAACGACTCAGAAAATATAAAATTTACCAAGTCTCAACTCGAGGCCATCGGGCACGATGAAGGCCCAATGTTGGTTGTTGCAGGTGCTGGTACTGGTAAAACAGCCGTTATAACGCAACGAATAGCTCGCTTAATACTATCGAGCAAAGCCAGGGCCGATGCCGTACTAGCACTAACCTTTACAGACAAAGCTGCCATGGAAATGCAACAGCGGGTCGATGAGCTGCTACCTTATGGCTATTTGGACACTCAAATAATGACCTTCCACGCCCTGTCAGAGCGAATCTTGCAAGAGTTTGCTCTTGATGCTGGGTTGAGCCCAGAGTTTTTAGTTTTAAATGATGTCCAGCAGACAATTATCTTGCAAGAAGTCTTGGCAGTTGTAGATTTCAAGTACTTCAAGCCCCAGCACGACCCATTTGCATATATAAGGTCGCTAAAAAGCGCCATTTCAAGGCTCAAGGACGAGGGAATAGATGCAAAAGAGTTCAGTCGATTAGCCAAAGCTACGGCAGATACCGGAACGGGTGAAGCAAACGAGCCAATGCTTGATTTAGCCAAAGTTTATGAACTTTACGCAGAGCATTGTGCTTCAAAAAACAGCTTAGACTTCGGTGATTTATTGCTAAAATTACAACATTTAATAAAAACCCGTCCTGAAGTCAAAAAAGAGCTGATTGATAGGTATAAGTACATACTGGTAGACGAATTTCAGGACACCAATTCTATTCAGATGGATATTATAGTCGGTTTACTATCGAAGTCGAAGAATGTCATGGTAGTTGGGGACGATGACCAGGCTATTTATAGTTTTAGAGGGGCATCAGTCCAAAATATTCTTAATTTCAGGACTCTTTTCCCAAAAAGCGAGCTTGTAGTGCTGAAAGACAATTTTAGGAGTGGCCAAGCCATTCTTGATGCAGGGTACGATCTAATTCAGCACAACAACCCGGACAGGCTTGAGATTTCGGAAAATATTAATAAGAAATTAAATGCTCATAATCACCCCGGGGCCACCGTGGGGGTCGAATACTACCCAAATAAGCCTAGCGAAGTAGACGGTATAGTAGAAAAGATTGAGAGCTTGCTAAATGAAGGCACGGAACAAAAAGATGTTGCGATATTGCTCCGTAAAAATAGCCAGCTCAAACCTTATATCCTCTCACTTCAGAAAAAAAATATTGCCTATTATGTTCATCAAGATGTTGAGCTATTCGACCAAAAGAGTGTAAAGATGTTAGTAGCACTAGCCAAGGCTATCACCGATCCACATGATTCGTCGTCACTTTTCCAACTTCTTATTAGTGGTTTTTTCAAGAACCACGACAAACATCAAATGGTAGGTATTTCTTCACTAATAGCTCGCCAGAATAAGAGTCTTTTTGATGCCCTGACTGAGCCAGATCAGGAACCATGGATAGACCAAGCAATGAGCGATATCGCAGATTGGCGCGAAATGTTGGTCGATTATACTGCTGGTGAACTGCTGTTTGTGGCTATTAAGGCTAACGGCCTATTAAAAGATCTTCTAGACGACGCCAATACTTCTCTAGATTCAGCTTTATCGGTACAGTATATGACAGACTTCTTTAAGCTCGTAAAGCAGTTCGAGCTAGCCACGACCAACCCCAGCCTAGTAGAGTTCTGCAAGTACCTGGACGAAATCAAGCTTTCATCGGCCGATATAATGAGTGATATATCACCACTAGATAGCTCTGGAGTGCAGATTTTGACTGTCCATAAGGCTAAGGGACTAGAATTTGACTATGTTTTTATACCTGAGTTGGTAGAGCAGACCTTTCCGACCTACAGGAAAGGTGAAGATATAAAGTTTCCGGAAGAAATTATAAATATTTCTGGAGGTGACCATTACCAAGAGGAGCGCCGGTTGTTTTACGTCGCGCTCACAAGAGCTCGAATTGGGGCATTTTTGAGCTACGCATCCGACTACGGTGGGAAGAGGGCAAAAAAACCATCAAGGTTTATTGGCGAGGCACTTGGTAACGGCTGGCTCAGTAGGGCAGTTAAGGTCAACGATCAGCGCAACATGGCCGAGCTAATTAGCTCATTTGAACCAATCGCTAAGGTGGCCGACAAGGATGCTTTATTGGCGAGGCTCTACAGGGGTGATTGGTTGTATCTGTCGATTAGCCAGGTGGCTGATTATCTTAGATCGCCCAAGGAGTTCTGGCTTTTCCATGTATTGAAATTACCAAAAGGCCCATTCCATACATTAGTTTATGGTTCCAGTATGCATGCGGCGTTGGAGCACTATTACAAGTTTAAGCTCAAAGATCGCAAAATATCCCAAAAAGAGGTCCTGGAAGTTTATAAAAGTGCCTGGCGCAGTGAAGGCTTCGTATCTGTTGAGCACGAAAAAGAGCTGTTTGAGACCGGACAAAAAGCACTAATAAACTATATCCGCAATCACGATAAAGACGAAGCCAAACCAATCGCCATTGAAAAACGCTTTGAACTGCAACTACCAGACCTAAAAACAGTAATCTCGGGTCGCTATGATATTATTCTGAGCTCCAAAGATGGCATCGAAATAAGAGACTTCAAGACCTCTAGGGTAAAGGATCAAAAAACAGCCGATAGCAAGGCCAAAGCCAGCGTCCAGCTAGGAATATACGCACTTTCGTGGGAAAAATTACAACAAAGTCCAGTATCCACGACTAGTCTGGAGTTTATCGAGGATTTTGTGATAGGCAAAAACCCCAAAATAGATAACGAAAAAACCCTCCAGTTGATTACTCAAGCAGTAGAGGGCATTAAGGCCATGAAGTTCGACGACAAGGGCCAAAGCCAGCTTGATTTTAACAAGTTACTGATATGAAAATCGATTCATATCGCAACCAGCGTTGGCTCGAGAGTACCCTCGACTTTATCTGGAACTCTCACTTTGACGACATCCCAAGAGCTAATCAAGTCAATATTATATTTGGTAAAAAAGCTAAGCGTCGTCTAGGCTCGATTGGTATCGATAAAGATAGCCCAGAGGTATCGGTGATTAGGATAAACCCTATATTCAAGGACTTGGAGGTACCAGAATTTGTAATCGTAGCTACTATTGTTCACGAAATGACACATTATGCACACGGCTTTAACTCACCCCTAGAGCAAAAACAACAACATCCACACCGTGGGGGCGTTATTAGGCGTGAATTCGCTGAAAGAGGACTGGAATATATGTATATAGAGCAAGATAAGTGGCTAAAAGAAAATTGGCCAACCATTTTAGATAAATATTTTGAGCCAACTGCTTATCGGAGACGCAATCAAGGTGTTAAGTTGAAGCTCCCTTGGTGGATGTCTGGATTATAAGTACCAATAAGAGTATTATTATAAACATGAGTAGTATCAAGAAATCTAGAAATGTAAAAAAACGCACTAATCAGCTCAAACTCACATCTGGTACTTCTAAAACCATCACTAGGCCCACCAAGGCCAAGCTAGTAGCGGCTGCCCAACACCTCAACCGCACCAGAACCCGTCGTTTTGTGCTTTATGCTCTCGGATGCATCGTTTTGATGCAAGTATTAAGGTTCCTGAGTAATGAAGTTATCTTTGCTGGACCAACGACCCCGGGCGGAATCGGATTTTTACTTTTTTTCTACATCCAGACCGGCCTGATGGTAATAATTATGCTCCTGCTGATTGCGGCATCCATCACATACCTCAGATCTTTAAGCTCTGATTATTAGCACACACTTCATGTGCTAAAGCACTATTTATATGTACATTTATACCATTATACATCTGTAAGATAAGTTTATTTGGCGCTATAATATATATAGGTGCAATTGAGTTAAGATATTGTTCATAGGGCATATCGGCTTCGTCCTGACCACTAGTATATTTTTTATTAGTAATTCGGGGTGCTATACTATATATCATAAGGAGGGAACATGAATATCATTCTAATAGTGCTGATAGCGCTGGTTCTGCTGGCTTTACTAGTAGTCATATATCTCCTGACGGTTAAGAAGTCGGGAATTAGCTCAGATTCTCTTGGTATGCTCAAGCAAGACCTTCAGGGTATCCAACAGCTTATTAATCAATCGCAATCCCATCTGAATGAAAGAATTGATAAAAACAATTCTGCCATGCAGGCTAGTGTCCAAAAACAGATGAGTGAGTCATCCAAGCTGATAATTGATGTTACCGAACGCCTCACTAAGCTCGACGAAACCAATAAGAGGGTCGTAGATGTTGCTGACGAGCTCAAGACACTCCAAAATGTACTTCAAAACCCTAAGCAACGTGGAGTACTGGGCGAGTACTACCTGCAAACAGTGCTCGACAACGTCCTGCCGGTTAATCGGTACAAGTTGCAATACAAATTTAAGGACGGTGATATTGTAGACGCAGTTATTTTTCTTGAAAAAGATAAAATACTCCCTATCGACTCAAAATTTAGCCTTGAAAATTACAACCGTCTAGTAGAAGAGAAGAACAAAGATCAGCGGGCCATTTATGTTAAGCGGTTCAAGCAAGACCTTAAAACCCGAATCGACGAAACTAGTAAGTATATTAGACCCAGCGAAAATACTATGGATTTTGCATTTATGTTTATACCTTCTGAAGCAATCTATAATGACCTACTAACCAACAAGATAGGAACCGCCGATACCGCCTCGAGGGATCTCATCGAATATGCTTTTCAGGAGAAGAAAGTTATTATTGTTAGCCCTACAACCTTCATGGCCTATCTGCAAACAGTCTTGCAGGGCCTAAGAAGCCTTCAGATAGAAGATCAAGCTAAGGAGATACAAAAGAGGGTTGGTATGTTGGGCCGTCACATCAAGAGTTATGAGGAATTTATGCATAAGCTAGGCGGGTCACTATCGACCACCGTCAATCATTACAATAACGCCCACAAGGAGCTTAAAAAGGTCGATAAAGATGTCGTTAATATAGCCGGCACAGACGAGTCTGTCGATCCGGCATTTCTGGAGAAGCCAAATATCGATGATTAGCCTATGGTGTTGTATAATAAAAGCATGAAAACCGTATTCTCAGGCTTAAAACCGACCGGCGAGATGACAATTGGCAACTACATAGGAGCCATGAAGCATTGGCCAACCAGTCAATCTGGCAATAGGAGTATATTCTTTGTACCAAATTCGCACGCCCTGACGGTACGGCAAGACCCCGCCCAGCTCAAAACCAGGACCCTAGACCTAGTGGCCTGGCTTTTGGCAGTTGGTGTCGACCCTGATGAGTCGATTATATTGGTGCAATCTATGGTGCCAGCTCATGCTGAGCTATTTTGGATACTCGACAATTTCGTGACAATCGGCGAACTCAGTCGAATGACGCAGTTTAAGGATAAAAGCGGCAAGTCTTCGGCCGAGGGCCAGCTGGTGGGGCTATTTAACTACCCGGTACTGATGGCTGCAGATATATTGCTATATAGTACTGATGAAGTTCCGGTAGGAGAAGACCAGATTCAGCATGTAGAACTAACCAGGGATATCGCAACTCGGTTTAATAATATCTATGGAGAAACATTTGTAATTCCTAAAGCTACCACACCACAGCATGGCTCAAGAGTAAGAGGGCTCGATGACCCTCGCTATAAGATGAGCAAAAGCGACCACCCAGATAGTTATGTAGCGCTCGGCGAGGACGCCGAATCAGTAATCAAGAAGTTCAAGCGAGCCGTTACTGACTCTGACGACAAGATCCGCTACGACCCCAAATCCAAACCGGCCATCTCTAACCTCATCGAGATCTACGCCGGCTTCGCCGAGGTCGATATCGCTACTGTAGAGAGCAAGTATCAGCAAAAAGGCTATGGAGAGTTCAAGCAAGAGCTCGGCGAGCTCGTCGCCGATAAACTGTCGGCCCTACAGGCTGAATTCGAAAAATATCGGTCAAATGAGGCAGCCCTAATGGCTATTATCGAACAGGGAAACGCCAAAGCTAGCCAAATAGCCAATGAAAAGCTCAACGAAGTAAAATCTAAAATAGGCTTGTTGTAAAAAATATAACATCCACCTACACCTGAAAAGTGCAATTATTACATCAAAAGTATTGACATAAGCATAAGCGTAGTGCTATACTAGAGTTATTCTAGTTCATTAAAAACAAAAATAAAAATTATGCCACATACCAAACCACCATAGGCGATGGCCTGAACTCTTAAAGGTCTTTTGCCCACAATTTGACGGTGAGGAATCTCTGGATACAAAAAACAACCCCCTTGTTTTTTGTACCAGAACTTCCTTACTGTCGTAGAGCCACTCTGTAAGCAGTCATTATGCTTAAGGGGGATACAGGAAACAGCTCGAAGGAACTTGACCATAATTATGCTTTCTACTCAACTAGAAAGTACAATTATGGTCAGGTACCGTACCGATGGTTGGGAAGCGCCAGTCGTAGATCAGCTCCTTCAAGTATTAAATAAAACGCGACGGGCAAACTTCACTAAGGGATCTTAGCTTCGGTTAGGATCCACACCCGGGCCGATACATGCCAATTTTGTTTCTAAACATTTAAGGGCATTCGCATCGGCCCGTAACCATTTTTAAGCTCACAACACCAGACATCCACTATTAGCAGGGTGTTTTTTTGTTATAAGGTACTTTTTAGTATTAATGGTAACTCGCAGCGACTAGCGTGCCGCTAAAGCAAGGACTACGGACCGACAGAGGCTAATAGGCTAGCTGAAAAAGAGCAAAGCAATTGGAACGAGGACCAATACGGATCAGCTTCTACGATTTAAGACCTACTCACAGGATTATCAGACTACTTCAGACAAGCATAACAGCTCACAAACCTATAATAAACAAGACTAATGCAATAATTAGCTGCTAAAACAGGCAGATAAGTATGAAATCAGCCGTGGTACTGCTTTAATTACAACAAACTGGCGAATTTATAGAACTACCTATAGACAAACAGTGTGGTAACTACAACAATGGCTTATATTTGGGCACTACTAAGCCTCCACCAATAAATATCGAGTTATCCACAGGTACTTACTAACTATCATTGCACTATCGGGCATTCGGCAGGCCCTACTTAAAGGGTGCTTGTATTAAAAATAACTTGTTCATTTATAATTGATAAAAAAAGTGTTCAGTAGGGACTTAAAAAGTGACACCAGAATAAATGTGTTCAGTCTAATTAATATTTTATTCGATTATTGAAGAATTTTATGGTGCTCTGTACTATAAAAACCAGCTGTGCGATAATATGTTATATCTTATGAAGAAGCGCGCAACAGTATATTTGGTAGCTATATCAGCAGTTTTAGTCATTACAGCTGTACTTTTTGTGCTATCACTTTTTACTACTAACCCTACTAGGCTCGGACCTGCTGGCGTTACTTTTTGGTTTATCAATGCTTTGGTGATGGTGTCGGCTCTAATAACTATCGTGTCTTTCAAATTCAAGACGAGAAATCTCAAAAACCAAGACAATCAGATGGCCCTTTTCAAGAGTAGCTTGCGATTTGGATCGCTAGTTGGTTTTAGTATTGTCGGGCTCCTGGCCCTTTCTAGTTTGCGTAGCTTGAGCTGGAGAGATATTTTGTTATTTATGCTAATTGTTATAGTTGTAGAGGTGTTTTTTAGGACCAGGAAGAAGGATGCATAAGCTATGAAATCCGATACAATTATAACCGAACTTCAAAAGGATGTATCCAAGGTAGAGAATGCCAACGATTTGGTGCTACTAAAGTCCAAGTACCTTGGCAAAAAGAGCTTTATTGGATCCGAAATGCCCAAGCTAGCACTTCTTCAGGGCAATGACAGAGCACTACTGGGGAAGCAATTGAACATTCTCAAAGCTTCAGTCACAAAGACCCTACTGGATGTCGAGGATAGGTTAAATAAAAGAGAAGCCGATCGTCAATACGCACCCTTCGACATTAGTAGCCCTGGACAAAGCCTTAGTTTATATTCGCGAGTAGGGCATTTGCATCCAGCCACATTGGTGTTAAAAGAGACCTTCCAGATATTCACCGAGCTAGGCTTTGCTATCGTTGATAGTCCAGAGATAGAGACCGACTGGTACAATTTCGAAGCTCTCAATATGCCCGAAATCCATCCTGCACGAGAGATGCAAGATACTTTTTATATTAAGGATAGCAAACAGAAGCTTCTGCCAAGAACGCATACCTCTGGCATGCAAGTTAGGTTTATGATGTCTAATAAGCCCCCCTTCAAAATCATAGTCCCAGGTAAGGTCTTCCGTAATGAAAATGAAGATGCTACTCACTCATGGTCGTTTAATCAGATAGAGGGGCTAGTGGTCGGCGAGGGAGTAAGCATGTCCGACCTCAAAGGAACCTTGCTCCAGATTGTCAAAAGACAACTCGGCGATAGTACCGAAATTAGATTCAGGGCTAGCTACTTTCCTTACACGGAGCCATCTGTAGAGGTTGACGCTAAATACGAGGGCAAATGGCTAGAGCTGGGCGGAGCAGGGATGGTGCACCCAGATGTGCTGATTAATGGCGGAATTGACCCCAACAAATACTCTGGATTTGCCTTCGGGTGGGGAGTTGAGCGCATCGCAGCAATCAAGTACAACATTAGCGACCTAAGGCAATTGTGGCGGCCAAAAATTGAATTCCTGGAGCAATTTTAGATGAAAATCAGCGTTAGCCTTATTAATACTTATCTTAAAAAGCGCTTAAATACCGAACAAATGGTTGCCGCTCTAGAAACTACGGAAGTTGAAGTTGAAGAAATCTTGTATGCAAAAAAGCTAGACCCCAAAATAATTACAGCTAAAGTGATAGAAACCAAGCCTCACCCAAATGCCGACAGATTAAAACTCGCTAAGGTTGATACTGGCAACGGCATAGTAGATATAGTCTGCGGAGCTCCTAATATTCGCGCTGGCATGGTGGTGGCTTTGGCTCAGACCGGAACAATATTACCAAGTGGCGACGAGATAAGCGATGCAGAGATAAGAGGTGAAAAATCTCACGGAATGCTTTGCTCGGAACTCGAACTAGGCTGGGGTAAGGATCACGACGGCATTATAGAGCAAGACCCTGGCCTACCCATAGGACAGTCATTGTGCGACATAGCAAATATTAGCGATATCATAGACATTAAGACACCTTCGAACCGTTGGGACTATTTATCTTATATAGGTCTAGCCCGCGAGATTGCGGCGACCCAAGCTGATAATAGCTTAGTTGAGCCCAGTATAGATAAAATAACATACCAAGACAGAGAAGTCGTGAAAGTCAATAAAGACGGGCATTGCCAAGCTTTTTATTTGACAAAGCTCAAGTTGGCCCCAGACTCAGTCAGCCCGAGGTGGCTTGTGGATAACTTACAGTCGGCTGGCTTAAGATCAATCAACGCCGTGGTAGATATTACTAACTTTGTGATGCTAGAGTATGGACAGCCCTCTCACGCCTATGATGCCAGTAAAGTCACTGGAAATTTTGGAGTACGCCTTGCTGGGTCGCATGAGGTACTCGTTTCTCTCGATGACAAAGAGGTCAAACTCACCAATCAGGACCTGGTGATTGTGGATAACTCTGGCCCAATCGCTCTGGCAGGAGTAATAGGTGGTAAAAGTACCGAAACTGAATCATCAAGTACTGAAATATGGCTAGAGGTTGCTGATTTTGATAAAACTACAGTTAGACGTTCTGCTTTGCGACACGGCATCAGGACGGAAGCCTCGTCTAGGTTCGAAAGGGGCCTCCCTACTTCCCTTGCCAAAATAGCGACCGAGCGTATCATTGGACTGCTCAAAGATATCTGCCAAGCCGAGATAACTGGCTTCCCCACCCAGCAACTCTACAGCCAGCTTAACGTGGTCAAATTAGGAGTCCGTATCAGAAAGGCTGAGAAGTTTTTGGGGATTAAGCTTGATGAGAAAGAGGTCACTGCTCTACTGAGCAAGCGTGGGTTCAGCCCTAGCCATTTTTCGATCAGTAAAGAGCTAAAATTACTCAGCACACCACAGGCCAACAGTGTTGATGGCGATGTATCCGATAGAGTTAGGGCCTTATATTCCAAGGCTGGTATTATGCTACCAGAAAGTCCTAAGGAGCAATTTAAGTCTGGTATGGAGGTCCCCGAGGCTAGCCTAAAGCCTGGCGACATGTTGTTTTTATCTGCTAATACAGAAGCCAAAACCAAAAACACACCAGATCAAATTGGTATATACTTATCCAAAGGCAAGGTTTTTAGCTTGGCTAACACAGACAAGCCTGCAGTTGTGCCAATAACACGAGTCACCAAATCCCCACACTACCTAGGAGCGCGTCGCTACACCGAAAACTTCAATCATATTATATCAGTCGATGTACCTTGGTGGCGTAACGATGTAGCAATTGATTCCGATATAATCGAGGAAATTGCTAAAGGGTTAGGCTATGAAAACTTGCCATCTACATTGCCGACAATCCAACTCACCAACTCTGTTGAGCATCAGTTGCTACCTCAGCTAATGGAGCTCAGAGAAAAACTAGCGGCGCTAGGTTTGATCGAGGTTATGACTTATTCTTTTGTATCTGGGTCAGATATAGACAATGTTGTCTCGGACAAATCCAGGCACCTCCAAATCGAGAACCCACTTAGCAGCGAGCAAGACTATTTGCGCACAGGGCTAATTAGTAGCCATCTAAGCGCGGCCCAAGCCAACCAAGGTAGCGAATATGATGGCATATTTGAGATAAGCAGAGTTTATGAGCAGACAAAATCGGGTCCAACAGAGAAGTGGGAGCTCGGCATTACAATCTGGAATGAGTCTAGCCTAGCTAGGCTAAAAGGAGTAATAGATAATATCTTTGGTTGGTATCGCCAGGAGCTAGAGGTTGCTAGGATTATAAATAATATCTATATTCACAATCGTTCTGGAGCAATAACGGATGGGTTAGGAGAGTTCGGCCAGCTCTTCCCTGCTGTTTTGAAGAAATTTGGTATCGCCAAAGAACTATCCTTTGCTAACATCAATATCCAAAAGGTTATCGAGCAATCAAACCAACCCGAGCTACGAACCAATCCAACCTACCAAATAGTTTACCGAGACATCACCGTAGAGCTAGACGAGACTGTGTTATACCAGAGCATTAAGAAAATACTAGAAGATAAGGTTTTCTCGGTGCAGTACAAGAGTGAGTTCCGGAATGATGAACTAAAAAAGAGCTCAAAAAAGCGTATCACAATAACAATTGGGATAGATCTAGGCCCCAACCCAACCTCAGATGAAATAGCACAACAACTAACAAAAAGTACCAAGCTAATAGCATCCAAACTAAAAGCAAAAGTATTATAGCCAATAGACGGTAATCTCGCTATAATAATAAGCATATGGGCAATAAATCTCATTCGCATTTTTTAAGTTTACCCAAGAGGTTGTCTAAAACTGGTCAGAAACCGGCGCTGAAATCTCGTGTTTGGTTTGTCTTTTTAGGTATTACGATTGCCTTTGTGTTTTCCAATCTATTAGTTAGTGCCCTGACCGTTGGGGTGATGTTCCCGGGCGTCTCGGTGGCTGGCAAGGACCTCAGCTTCAAAACTCAAGAGCAGGCCCGACAAATGCTTATGGAGATGCGCCGCCAGAGGCATTTTACGGTAGAGGTGGGAAATCAGACATTTTTGGCAACCAGTAGCGATCTTGGCGCACAGTACGAGCTAGATGAAACCCTAAAGTTGGCTTATAGCGTCGGTCATACTAGCCCGCTGCCTATTATGGGGTTTTTCGATGCCAGTAAGCATGGTCAAATGGGCTATTCTTACAGCATCAACCGCGAAGAGCTCAAAAAATTCACCTCCAAGGTTATATCTGCCGTTGGAATCGACCCTGTTAACGCTACTCTGGCAGTAGTCGAGGGACAGCTAACAGTAGTACCAGACAAGGATGGTTTTAGGGTCGACCAAAAACTCCTCGATAGCACCATCCGAAGTTCGATCGCCGATGGCAAGGATAAAAACCTAAAACTATCACCTGTACCAGTAAAAGCTCAATTTATGGCCACCGATACCGAAAAAGCTAAGCTAGAAGCCAACAACATACTATCGCATTCGGCAGTCTTAAATTATGGCGGCAGGCAGTTTATAGCAGACCGAGCCACTATGGGCCATTGGTTAGAATTCCGCCATACAGTCAACACGGATGGCACGGTTACTCTGGGCGTATACGTATCTCGCGAACAGATTTTGGGCTATCTGCAGTCAGTTGCCAACCAAATCAATGTAGCACCCAAGAATAAAAAGGTTAATGTCCGCAACGGCGTTAGTTCTGTGGAGCAAGAGGGCCAAAATGGGATCGCAATACTACAAGATGCAGCGGCCGATGAGATTGTGTCCTCAATAGCATCCAAAAGCATCGCAATAAATTTACAAACCCAGCCGATTGCCTTTAAGACGGAAACCAATAGCTCGGTTAGCCTAGAGTATGGCCGCTATATCGAGGTTAATCTTTCAAGTCAGCACCTCTGGGCCTACCAAGACAATCAGGTGATATTCTCGACCCCAATTACCAGCGGGGCTACAGGTGCAGGTTTCCCGACGGTAACAGGGCTATTTAGTATTTACGCCAAAGAAACCGCCCGCTACCTAAACGGGCATCCTTATGGCTACAACTACAATGTCTATGTAGACTACTGGATGCCATTTTATGCTGGCTATGGCCTCCATGATGCCGATTGGCGTAGCACCTTTGGAGGACAAGATTACTACTACGGAGGTAGTCACGGTTGCGTAAATATGCCCAAGAGCTCAGCTGCATTTTTGTTTGGTTGGGCTAGCGTCGGCACTCCAGTTTGGGTTCATAATTAGCTTCTAATGTCTTGGCAAAAAACCTGGGTTTGGCTAGTTACTAACAAGCATAACTGTTATAATTATAACTATGAAGCCAGATGATATAAAAACTGGTTCTGTTGAATCTGCTCCTGCAGCAGGTGAGTTGGCTATTGAGCAAAATCCAAATCAGCAGATCTCATCCTTGGTCGAGACCCAGCCCGTTACTGCTAGTAACACACTACCTACTCCCTCCACAGAAGTACCTACCGCCATCGATGTCACCGGGACTAAAGTCACCAACGACGACAATAAAGCCCCCAGCCATTATGAATCTGAAATAGCCAAGCTACCTGCCGAAGACTCTGGCCCAATCGAAAAAGAATGGATCCAAAAAGCCGACGAGATAGTCGCCAAGACCAGCTTAGACCCCTTTTCCCAAGATGAAGCTCAGCATAGTCTTAGTAGGGCTTATCTTAAAAAAAGATTTAACCTGGAAATAGAGTAGCCCTAGAATGACCGATATACTGCCGCTCTTGGTATTAATAGCCCTTCTTGCTTTACTGGGCTTCGCAGCAGTCGCTGCATTTTTGTTTGTCAAAAATTCGCGACGCTCGAAGTCGGTCGAGCGAAGCCTCAAGCTTGTACCATTGCTTATCAAGATACCGCCACGAGAAACTCCCACCGAAGGTCGAGACAGTCGTGAAGCAGCCAAAGAGAATATCTCTAAAGCCGAAGGAGTCTACCGTTTGCTATCGGGGATATCAGCAAAAAAATCCCGGCTTTACGGGCAGCGATATGTAGGCTTTGAGATAGTTGCTATTGGCAAGCAGATATTTTTTTATGCCGCAGTACCAGCCAGCCTTTTGGAGCCAGTCAAAAAAGCCTTGTCTTCTGGGTATCCTGGCGTGCAAATTGAGCAAAAAGAGGATGTTAACTTTTTCTCGAAAGAATCAAAAATCAACGGTGTAACAGGTGGAGAATTTGAGCTCAAAAAATCTAGCTACTATCCTATCCAAAACTACCAGATGAGCGAGCAGGACTCCTTGGCTGGAATGCTATCTGGCTTATCCAACCTTAGTAAAGGAGATGGTGCGGCTATCCAGGTTTTGATACGACCAGCAAGCTCTAAGTGGGCAAAAAAATCTAGAAGTCTCGCAAAACAAATCTTGAACCCAGATAAAAAAGAAGGCAGCGAAAAGATAATGAGCATGGCTGGGGATGTTGCCAAAGCCCCATTTAAGGGCAGCAATTCTGAAGCAGAGAAGACCAAAAGTGACAAGCAGCCCAATATGTTGGAACAAAAAGAAATCGAGTTATTAGAAGAGAAGTCAAAATACCCAGCATTCGAAACGCTAATTAGGGTTGTGGCTAGCTCTGATGATGTTGCAACAGCAAGTGGCATTATCGATAGTATTAAGCTCGGTTTTGCCCAGCTTACTCTGACCAACTCTAATGCGTTCGAGTACAAAAAAGCTGATGATATCGAAAAGCTCACAACCGACTTTGTATTTAGGTACTTCCCCGTCAACAAAAACAGAACAGTGCTTAATTCGGTCGAGCTAGCTACTGTTTTTCACTTGCCGAGTGAGAACGCCGAAATGACGGCGCAAGTTGAGCGCAAGGGTATGAAGGAAGTTGCGGCTCCCGCCAATATGAGCGAAGAAGGAATGATACTGGGCACCAATATATACCAGGGCCACGAAGAAATTATTCGACTCTCAGACGAAGACCGCCGCCGGCATTTCTACGCTATTGGACAGACCGGCACCGGAAAGTCACTTTTTTTGCGCAACTGTATCGTGCAAGATATGTACGCCGGCAAAGGTGTGGCTTTTATTGACCCACACGGCGATACTGCAGAAGAGCTAATGGCGATGGTACCACCCGAACGAGCCAAAGATGTTATTTATTTTAACCCTGGCGATACAGAGTTTCCGATGGGCTGGAATATTATGGAGTTTGATCCTGCTCATCCAGAGCAAAAGGACTTCCTGGTGCAAGAAGCAATATCGATGCTTTATAAAATATATGACCCGAACAAACAGGGCTTTATGGGTCCGAGGTTCGAAGCTTGGTTCAGAAATGCTGCCCTAACTGTTATGGCCGATCCTAATGGCGGAACATTCATTGAGGTGCCAAAAGTTTTTACGGACGATGAGTATCTTAAGAAAAAATTCAAACATGTCACCGACCCTGTTATTCAGGAATTCTGGACAGGCGAAATGGCCCAGACCGACCAACATTCAAAATCAGAAATGCTGGGCTGGTTTGTATCAAAGTTTGGGGCATTCGCCAACAACGAGATTATGCGTAATATAGTAGGTCAAAAAAAATCAGCCTTTGATTTGCGCGAAATCATGGACGACGGCAAAATTTTATTCGTTAATTTATCCAAAGGACTGCTCGGAGATATCAACTCGCAACTACTGGGCATAATGTTTATTATCAAGTTCCAAATGGCCGCTATGAGCCGAGCCGATACACCCGAAAGTGAGCGTCGAGACTATAGTGTTTATATCGATGAGTTTCAGAATTATTCGACCGACTCTATCGCAACTATTTTGTCAGAAGCTCGCAAATACCGACTCAGTTTGTTTATGGCAAACCAGTTTATATCGCAGCTCGATGAGAAGGTCAGAGACTCGGTATTTGGTAATGTAGGTTCGATGATTGGTTTTAGAGTTGGTCCAGACGATGCTGAGTTTTTGGTAAAGCAATTTGCCCCGGCCTTTGATGCTCCCGATTTGGTGAGCATACCGAACCACTATGCCGCCACCAAGATTATTTCGAAAGGTGTACCAACAGTACCATTTTCGATGAAAGAAATAATGCCACCGCTTGGTAAGCCTAGGCCTGAGCAGCTAGAAGCTATGAAAGCTCTCAGTCGCGCACAATTCGCCAAGCCCAAGGCCGAAGTGCAGGCCGAGATTACCAAAAACTTAGCCGGGTAGTTTTTATACTGAGAGAATCCGCCGCCACTAATTCGCTAAGCCCAGCCAGCAGTTTATTTTAACTAGCCAAACTAAATACATTGCTTGTGCCCAATCTTTCGCCTATAATAGAGTGCATATATAAGCTGCTACAAGAGCTTATTATTATGATACTAACAGAGGGGATTATAGATAATTTATGGCCGAAAAAAAGCAAGCATACAACGCTGAGCAGATCCAAGTCCTAGAGGGGCTGGACCCAGTTCGAAAGCGTCCAGGAATGTATATTGGTGGTACCGGCAGCGAGGGCTTGCACCATTTGGTATGGGAGATTGTCAATAACTCTATCGACGAAGCCTTGGCCGGGGAAGCTACCAAAGTCGATGTCGTATTGCAAGAAGACGGCTGGGTAACAGTTACCGATGACGGTCGCGGAATACCCGTCGATAAGCACAAAACCACTGGCAAGTCAGCATTAGAAACCGTCTTGACGGTGCTTCATGCCGGCGGAAAATTTGGTGGCGGAGGATACAAAGTATCTGGCGGATTGCACGGAGTCGGAATTAGCGTCGTTAATGCCCTATCGACCAACCTCAAGGCCACTGTCTGGAAAGACGGCTTTGAGTACCAACAAGAGTACAAGGTAGGAGTGCCAGTATCGGATATCAAAAAAATCGATAAGACCACCAAACGCGGCACCCAGATTAGTTTTAAGGCCGATGATGAAATTTTTGAAACAACCAAATTTAGCTATAAGACTATCTTGGATTATTTACGCCATCAGGCCTACCTAACCAAGGGCGTACAGGTCAATATCAAAGACGAGCGCACCAGCCAGAGCTATGGTTTTTATTTTGAAGGCGGAATCAAGAGCTATGTTGAGCATCTCAATAAGGGCAAAGAGTCGCTCAACGAGCCAACTTTTTATGTCGACAAAAAAGTCGACGACGTAGTGGTTGAGATTGCAATTCAATACAGCAATAGTTTCAACGAGCAGTTTAAGGCCTTTGCTAATAATATCTTCAACCCAGAAGGTGGAACCCACGTAGTCGGGTTTAGATCAGCCCTAACCCGAGCCATCAACGACTACACACGTAAGAATGGACTTATCAAAGAAAAAGAAGAAAACCTCACTGGCGATGATGTCCGCGAAGGTCTAACTGCGATTGTTTCTGTTAAGCTCGCTGACCCACAGTTTGAGGGCCAAACCAAGGCTAAGCTCGGTAACCCCGAAATTCGCAGTATCGTCGAGAAGGTTCTAAACGAATACCTTAGCTACTACCTAGAGGAAAATCCCAACGAAGCCAAAAAAATTATTGGCAAGGGTTTGCTTTCGGCTCGAGCCCGACTCGCAGCTCGCGCAGCTCGCGATAGTGTGATTCGTAAGGGAGCCCTCGAGGGAATGACCTTGCCCGGTAAGCTGGCCGACTGTAGTAGCAAGGATGCCGAAAAAAGCGAAGTTTATTTGGTAGAGGGCGACTCGGCCGGTGGTTCGGCCAAACAAGGACGCGACCGAGAGTTCCAAGCCATATTGCCGCTTCGGGGTAAAATTCTTAATGTCGAACGTGCTCGACTCGATAAGATGCTAGCCAACAATGAAGTCAAAAATTTAATCATCGCTATGGGTACAGGTATCGGCGAGACCTTTGATATTTCTAGGTTGCGTTATCACCGCATCATTATTATGACCGACGCCGATGTCGATGGTGCCCACATCCGTACTTTGCTTCTGACGCTGTTTTATCGGCACTTTAGCGAACTAGTATTAGCCGGCAAAATATACATCGCTCAGCCACCTCTTTATAAAATCAGTGCAGGCAAAAGCAGCCAGTATGCCTATTCAGATGCTCAGCGAGACACTATAATAAAAGCTATCCAGGATAAAAAAGCCGAAACCAAAAAAGCCAAATCCAGCGATCAGAAAATAGCTGAAGATAAAATCAATGCCGATGTTCAGACGGCCAAAGACTTAGCCGAGCTAGCAGGCGATGTTCAGCCCGAGGCCGAAACTGGCGGCGGCGGCGGCGGAGATAATCAAAAAATTTCCGGTATTAGTATTCAGCGGTACAAAGGTCTTGGTGAAATGAATCCAGAGCAGCTCTGGGAAACCACCATGGACCCGACCAATCGCGTACTGCTTAAAGTTACAGTTGATGATGCCGAAAAAGCCGATGCTATATTCAATAAGCTGATGGGCGAAGAAGTCAGCTTACGTAAAAATTTCATTCAAACCCACGCAAGTAGCGTAGAGAACTTGGACGTATAAGATGGATAAACAAATTCCAAACCCAGAAGAAATACCAACCACATCACCAGAGAGCCAAATGGATTCGCTAAGTGCTCCAATTGGCGGTACCAGCTCCAGTGGCAAGGGCCAGGCCGTCAAGACCGAGTTTGGTCTGATAGCTCCCCAGACTATTGAAGGCGAAATGGAAAAAAGCTATCTAGATTACGCGATGAGTGTAATTGTCTCTAGAGCGCTGCCGGATGTCCGAGATGGACTCAAGCCGGTTCATCGTAGAATACTTTTTGCTATGAATAACCTAGGCCTTAGACATAATGTTAAGTTCCGTAAATCCGCTACCATAGTTGGAGAAGTTCTGGGTAAGTACCACCCGCACGGCGACGTTGCGGTTTATGAGTCGATGGTACGAATGGCACAAGATTGGGTAATGCGTTACCGAATGGTTGATGGCCAGGGTAACTTCGGAAGCATGGACGGCGATGGCGC
>JBAXMM010000001.1:0-32081 GCA_037134295.1 bacterium | reverse complement strand
CTCTGCCAAGCCAGAGGCCTCAATGATGATGTAATCTATATTGCTACCCTTAAAAACAAACTGATCGATTGCTTCCTGAAGATCCAGTGTCTTGAGACTGCAGCAAATACAGCCACTGGTTAGCTCGAGTTGCTTGTCGCTCTGGCTTTTGATTAATTTGCTATCGATGTTAATATCGCCGAAGTCATTAACCACAACGCCAATATTCATCCCTTCGTTGTGAGTCAGAATATAATTAAGCATGGTTGTTTTGCCGGACCCCAAGAAGCCCTGCAAAACGGTAATTGGTATTTTATTAAATTCTATTATTGGTTTAGCCATGTGGTGTATACTTAGAATTATACAGGAGGCAACCATGAAACTAAAATTTATTCACAAAGAAAAAATAGCTCGTGATAGCTGGGAGCTGATGTTTGAAAGACCCGACGGCTTTGTTTATGAACCTGGGCAGTATCTAGAGATCAATCTAAAGCACCCCAAAGTCGATTCGCGAGGTATTAAGCGCTGGTTTACAATGTCGAGCTCACCCACAGAGGGCGATATAATGCTAACTACTCGAATAGTTGAGAAGCATTCGAGCTTTAAGCAGGCTATGATCAGTTTGGAGCCGGCTGACGAGATAGAAGCGATTGGCCCGCAGGGAAATTTTTTGTTGCCAAGCGACACCGATAAGCCGATCGTTTGGATAGCAGGTGGAATTGGTATTACTCCGTTTAGATCGCAGCTAAAATTTTTGTTAGACAACCAACAGCTCGATCGTGATATTACACTGATATATTCTAACCGTACCGAGCAAGATATATGCTTTGGCGATTTGTGGTCGAGTGCAGTCAAGCAAATGCCGAAGTTTAATATCGTGATGACTTTGGTTGATGATATTCCGGAGGGCTGGACTGGCGAAACAGGGCTGGTTGATGAGGCGATGATCATGCGTGCAGTCGGTGCAGATAGAGCAGTCGGCTCAATGGCTTTTTACGTTTCTGGCCCCGAGCCAATGGTCGAGGCCTTTGGTCCAAAGCTAATTGCGATGGGTGTTGCTGAATCCGATGTTAAACAAGACTGGTTCCCGAATTATACCGATGAGTTTTTTAAGGTCTAGCAGCTGATAGATACGATAGTGCTTATGTTATAATTTTATTAGTGAAAAATTCAAAATCGCATAAATATACTTACATCCAGCTAACCACAGTTACGACTGTCTTGCACTTGTTGGCGGGTTTATTCGTGGCCTCATTGTTTTTGTTCGAAATACAGACCTCAAACAATAATCTGCTGAGCTATATTTTGGGTGGTCTGATCATTGCCGGACTAATATATAATTTGGCTTTTGCCAAGATTCTATCTAAGCGACTTGAAACTTTCTCAAAATATCTGCAACTACTTTTTGTGTTGGTCGAGCTTCTCGCGATAGTTTATTTTACAGGTGGAATATCATCTATATGGTACCCAGTGCTGTTAATTATGATTATTGCTTGCTCGGTGCTGGGCTTTGGGGCTTTTTTTGCCAATGTTGCACTACTGACAGGCGTATATGTCGGCAGTATAGTGCTTAGCCTGGCGCAAGGGCAGAGCTTGACGCAAAATTTTAATTTGTTTCCAGCTACTGTTGCTTGCTTGGTCATATCGGCTATAGTGGCCTATGCTAGCGACCTCTATGCTAAAGGCAATAAATCATTTAGGCAAGCTTCGGCTAATCTCGATGAAGCCAATATGTCGGAGCGGCTTATTTTGGGGTCAATCGCTGACGCCCTGATAGGCATTAATACTGAAGGTAACATCATCATGATGAATGAGGCAGCCCAGACTCTGACAGGATGGGATATGCACGACGCGCTTAATTTTAATTGCAGCCAAGTATTGAAACTAAAAGATTTTAACGATAAAGATGTTTTGGGTGCTAATGACCCCTTCTTAGCTGTTTTGCACAGTAAGCAACCAATTCGAAGCTCTAATTACCACTTGTTGACAAAAGGTAATGAGCGACGTGACCTGTCGGTCTCGATTGCGCCTACCTTCAATAGTGATTCTGAAATAAGCGGAGCGGTGGCGGTTATTGTAGACATATCCGAGCAAAAGGCCCTTGAGAGGCAAAAGGAAGAATTCGTATCGACCGCTAGCCATGAGATGCGCACCCCGGTAGCGGCAATTGAAGGTTATATTGCGATGGCATCGAACCCGAAGTTGGCTCAGATAGACGATAAAGCTCGAGGTTTTTTAGAAAAAGCTCACAGCTCTTCGGTACACCTTGGTAAGCTGTTTCAGGACCTCCTGAGTGTTAGCAAAATAGAGGATAAGAATCTGAAAGAAACCAAGGTGGTTATTAATATTAGTGATTTGATACTTAAAATCGCTTCCGAGATGGAAGTTATTGCTGCCAGTAAAGGACTAAAGCTGACTACCCATATCGGTGGTGCGGGGATCAAGGGCCAAACAGTTATAGCACCAACCTATAACGTTTTGGTGGATCCTGAGAAAATTTCGGAGGTAGTAACTAATTTGGTTGATAATGCTATTAAGTATACGGCCCAAGGTAGTGTTGATATTGAAATTGAAGGCGATAAAGAATCCGTTACAGTTCGGGTCCGCGATACTGGTATGGGCATATCAGGCCAAGAGCAAAAACACCTTTTTGAGAAGTTCTATAGAGTTAATAACACCATGACCCGAGAGCACTCTGGCACTGGCTTAGGGCTATATATTGCCCGCAACCTAGTAGAGCTTTACGGTGGCAAAATATGGGTCGAGTCCATACTGGGCAAGGGCTCTGCTTTTGGATTTAAATTGCCTTTAGTAAAATTATAGTTGCATTATGAGCATAAAAAGTATTAAAATAGATTTAAGAAATGAGGGAAGATGCCAAAAGTATTACTAGTTGAAGATGATATTAGCCTAAGAGATGTATATTTTGCCCGCCTGCAGGCTGAAGGCTATGAGCTTTCGGTAGCCGGCAATGGCGAGGAGGCACTAGCTATGGCTGTTAAGGTTCGTCCTGATTTGATAATACTCGATGTAATGATGCCAAGAATATCTGGCTTTGATGTACTGGATATTATCAGAACTACACCCGAAATTGCTCATACCAAAGTCATAATGATGACTGCCCTGGGTAGCGCTGCCGACAAAGAAAGAGGCGAAAAGCTAGGCGTCGATAAATACCTTGTAAAATCACAGGTAACACTTGAGGATGTGGTTACGAATATCAAGAAAGTGCTAGATACTCCGGCCTCTACAGCTAGCGAACCAGTGGTAGGTAACCCACAGACCGATGCTGGAGCAGCTCCTGGAGCCACTAATACCGAACCGAAAGCTGAAGACACAGCTGGCACGCCGCCTGCTAATCCAACAGTATAATCGATAAATAGCCCTTAGCTATTGAGAGAATTCGGCATTATAAGATATAATTGTATTTATGAAGAACAGAACAATGATAAGTCAGCTCGCTAACTTTGTTGGCGAGGAAAAAACAGTAGTCGGTTGGGTCCATATTAGACGCGATCATGGCAAGCTAGCTTTTTTTGAAATCCGCGATGCCTCAGCTATAGTGCAAGCAGTTTATTTCCGAAACGGGCAGGCCCTCGATGAAATAATTGGCGAACTCCGGACTGAATTTGTTATTCGGATCGATGGGATTGTTAAAGCTCGACCCGAAAAAATGATTAACCCTGATCACCCCACGGGCACCATTGAATTTGAGATAAAAGATCTTGAAATCCTGAGCAAAGCCGACACACCACCGTTTGAAATTACCGAAGCCAAGTCAAAGGTTCACGAAGATATTCGGATGCGCTACCGTTACCTTGATCTGCGCCGAGCCGAGATGCAAGCCAATATGCGCTTTCGACATATTTTTATAAAAGCTATCCGTAACTACATGGATGACGCTGGTTTTGTAGAGATCGAAACCCCCATCTTGACCAAGTCCTCGCCCGAAGGTGCCCGCGATTTCCTGGTGCCTTCTAGAATAAGCAAGGGGAAGTTTTATGCCTTGCCTCAAGCTCCACAGCAATTTAAGCAACTACTGATGATTGCTGGCTTTGAGAAATACTACCAAATTGCACGCTGCTTCAGAGACGAAGACCAACGCGGCGACCGACAACCAGAATTTACCCAGCTGGACATGGAGATGAGCTTTATGAGCCAAGCGGAGATACTAGATTTTAATGAAAAGATGTTCAAGGAGATTATTTCTGAATTATTGCCCAGCAAGAAGCTGCCTACGAAATTTGAAGTAATAACCTATGCCGAATCATTAAAAAAATACGGCACCGACAAGCCTGACATTAGAACCAACAAGGAGGACCCTGACGAGCTGGCCTTCTGCTGGATAGTAGACTTTCCTGTTTTTGAGAAGACCACCGAAGGGCACATAACTTTCGCTCACAATCCCTTCGCCAAGCCGCTCGATGAGGATTTGGAACTACTAAACTCTGATAATGTCGACGACTTACTAAAAATGCGTGCACACTGCTACGATTTGGTCTTAAACGGAGTCGAAATAAGTAGCGGTAGTTTGCGTATTAACGACCCGGAAGTTCAGAAGGCGGTTTTTGAGAGGTTTGGGCTCAGCCAAAGCGAGGTAGATCAAAGGTTTGGCGACTTCTTGGAGGCCTTTAAGTACGGTGTACCGCCTCATGGTGGGTTTGCTCCTGGACTAGACAGGCTTATAGCCGAACTGCTCGGGGAAAGCTCAATTAGAGAAGTTATTGCATTTCCAAAAACTGGCGATGCCAGAGACTTGATGTTTAAAAGTCCATCAGAAATAATCCCTGAGCAACTTATTGACCTTGGCATAAGCATCAAAAAGCAAAAGGAGTAAAAAGGTGGCTTTCGTTCTGGAACTCGAAAACTTTCAGGGCCCATTTGATGTACTTCTGGAGCTGCTTGGCAAACACCAGCTCAATATAACCGATGTGTCGCTAGGTGAAGTTACCTCTGAATACTTAGAGTACATATCAAAAATAGACCTTGCTGTTGAAGATATGAGCTGGTTTTTGTTTGTAGCGGCAAAGTTAGCCCTAGACAAGAGCCAGCTGATTTTGAGAATCGAGCCCGAGGATGATGAAAGCGAAATCAACATTGCCGAATCGCTTAAAAGCTACCAAAAAATAAAGGACTTGGCCCTGGGCTTGTCGGTTAGATCCAAAAAACCTCTTTATAGTAGAGCCACTCAGCCCCAAAAACATAACCGTACCTTATTGGTTAACAGGCCCGAACTGGATGTAATATTTAAAGGGTTGATGAATTATTACCAGAACTTACCTAAGACTAAAAATATCAAGTCCAATAAACTAACTATTGAGAGTTTCAAGCGTCAGTTTTATGATCACATATCTAATATGCAGGAGTTTTCGGCTCAATCTATACTATCCAAATCTTCTTCTAGGCCAGAAGCAATTGTGTATTTTTTAACATTGCTGGAGCTTCTAAAGCAGGGCCGAATCAGTAATAGTAACCAAAAATTTTTACTGGAGGTTGTATAAATATGGACCACCAAGCAAAACTCGTGTCATTGCTGTTTTACTCAGCAGAGCCAATCGGTATAGGGCAAATCTTAAAAACTTTTGGAATTAGTAAAAACGAGCTAGAAAAACTTAAAGATTCTGCCAATAAATCTCTAGAATCTTTGGGCTTGATGGTTATTAGCGATAGCGACACCATGCAGCTGACAGTTCAAAGTGGGTATTCTTCGCTAATAGAAGAGTTTTACGAGACCACTCCTCAAGAGCTATCTCAGCCGGCACTCGAAGTTTTGAGTATAATCGCCTACAAACAGCCAATTGGTAAAAGTGATATCGATGAAGTCCGAGGCGTTAGCAGCGAACAATCATTGCGCAATCTTCTCAACAAATCATTAATAAAAAAGGTCGTAAGAGGGGGCCAGACTAAATTCGTTACAACAGCCGAATTTATGAAGCTAGTGGGTATCGGTTCTATTGCTGAGTTAGGAGATAAAAATGAATAGCCCCAACCCACGACTCAATAAGTACTTGGTCGGGGTTGGTCTGGCAGAGAGTAGGCGCAAGGCCGATGAGCTAATTAGTGCTGGTAGAGTTAGTATTAATGGTGCCACCGAAACAAATCTTGCCACTAGGGTTATGGACACAGACCTTGTTTCGCTTGATGGCCAGAGCGGAACTAAACGCAAAGACATCTACATCGCTTACAACAAGCCCAGAGGGTTGGTTTGCTCGCATATCAAGCAGGGTAGTTCTAAGACAATTTTTGAAGAATTACCGATTGCTTTTGCTAATTTGAAGATTGCCGGTAGGCTCGACAAAGACAGCGAGGGGCTAATGATTCTTAGTTCCGATGGAGATTTCATCAATAAAATAACTCACCCCAGCAGCAGGAAAGACAAGACTTATTTGGTATATACAAAACAAGATATTACTCAGCCAGTAGTTGCCAAGCTAAACGAGGGGGTAAAATTGGTCGATGGAGTCAGCAAGCTAAAGACTACTATTATCGGAAAGAATGCGACCAGAGTAATAATTAGTGAAGGCCGTAATCGTCAGATTAGGCGCAGTTTCGAGACTCTCGGCTTAACAGTCATAAAGCTTCAAAGAGTAAGGATTGGGCTATACTCGAACCGGCATCTGGCTCCAAAGGATTTTATATTCATAAAGCCCGAGGACGTTCTGTGAGCCCATTAGTTATTGGTGGACTAGTGTTGAGTTTGTTGGTATTAAATGGGGCTAAGGTATTTGGGCCTCTCTCGGGTTTGGCTAACGATAAAGCCAGCACCCCAAGCCTTAACCAACCCTATAAAAAGTCTGGCCACCTAGCTTATCCGACGCCAATAGCCAACTCAAAGCCAATTAGTGTTGGGGCCTCGTCGGCAATTATTTACGATATGGATTCAGGGATTAAGCTTTACGATAAGGCCGGCAATCAGCAGCGCTCGATAGCATCGATTACAAAACTAATGACGGCCTTGGTCATTATGGACGCCCATGCACCTGATGAGGTTGTAACTGTCGGCAACATTCCAGAGCTCGATAGCTACGACCAAAAAATTGGTATTTACTGGGGTGAGAAATTTAAACTAATTGATTTGATGAAGGCTTTGCTTATATACTCGGCCAATGATGCGGCAAATGCCCTGGCTATCTATGACAGCGGGTCGATTGACGCTTTCGCTAATAAAATGAATGACAAAGCTAGCCAGTGGGGACTTAAAAATAGTAAGTTTGTTAATCCTTCTGGTCTAGACCAAACCGGTGAGTATAGTAGTGCTGATGATATTTTGATATTAGCTGGTCTACTATACAAAAACCAGATCTTCCGAGATATTGTCGGTACTAGATCGGATCAGATTTATAGCCTCCAGGGCAAACCATATAGCCTAGTTACGACCAATAAGCTTCTGGGGCAATTTGGGGTGGTAGGAATGAAAACTGGATACACGATTACATCTGGTGAATGCCTCATTACAGTTGCTCAAAGGAATGGACATCGCATCATGACAGTGGTCCTCAATAGCCCTGACCGTTTTCAAGAGAGCAAAAGTATGATAGACTGGTCGTTCAATAACTATATTTGGCAATAAAATGAAAGCATTATCAAGAGTAATAATCGTAGGCCAACCCAATGTTGGCAAAAGCGTACTGTTTAATCGTCTGACTCACAGTAATCAGGCGATTACTTCGCATGTCGCTCATACCACTCGCGACCAAAACAGGGCTGTCGTAAAGCACGATGAAGTCGCTTTTGAGTTAGTCGATAGTGCCGGATTTGCCAAAACTACTGATGAGCTAAATAAGCTCGCTATTTCGCAAATTGATAGTGCAATCAAGCAAAGCGACTTAGTGCTGTTTGTAGTAGATGGCACCAGCGAACTCAATAACAACGACCTCAAACTCTCCAAGATGGTTCTAAAAAGCAAAGTTAATACCATCTTGCTCATAAATAAACTCGACAAGAAAGAATTTATGGATGATGAAAACTACTTCCGTAAGCTTGGATTTGAAAATATCATGCGTGCCTCAGCTCAAAATGGACAGGGCATCAATGAGTTGCTTGGTACTATCGTAAAGGTTATTCCACGCAAAAAAGCAATCAAGATAAAAGAGTCCATCAAGGTAGCATTGCTAGGGCGACCAAATGTAGGCAAGAGTGCTTTGTTGAATGCATTGGCCAACGAAGATGTCGCGCTTGTGAGTGACGTGGCAGGCACCACCAGAGATGTAAACTCTGCTGAACTCAGGTATAAAGATACACTAATAGACTTATTTGATACCGCAGGACTGAGGCGACGGGGCAAGATATCGGCTGGGATTGAGTTTTTTTCTACCACCAGAACCAAGTCTGCGATCGATAAAGCTGATATCTGCCTGGTGCTAGTTGATGCCATCGAGGGCCTATCAAAGCAAGACGAACACATCATAGGCATGGTCAAAGAGGCCCAGAAAGCACTTATTGTGGTAGTTACCAAGTGGGATGCCGTTGAAGATAAAGATGAAAACCTAATGGCCTATATGGGCAACGTGATATCTGCTAACTTGCAGTATGTATGGTGGGCGCCTCTGATATTTACATCTTCTAACGACAAACAAAACCTAGAGAAGCTTAAGCAACTTTTGCTGGAAGTTAATGGACGCATTAATACCAAGCTTGCTACCACTAAGCTTAATGAGCTCTTGCGAGAGGCCGTCAATAAGCAACCCCCAGTAACTACCAAGGGTTACCATGCAAAACTCAATTACATTACCCAGACTGGCAATAACCCTATTGAATTTTCAATCTTTGGAACGCACCCAGATTTGATACACTTTAGCTATTCTAGGTATCTAGAAAACCAAATAAGAAAAAACTTCGAGCTAGTAGGTGTACCAATTAAATTGGTCTTCAAAAGCAAGTACAAAGAGAAATAGTTTATAATACTAGCTATGAAACTCATTATAGGACTAGGCAACCCAGGACAAGAATATCAGGAGACTAGGCACAACCTCGGCTTCATGGTTATCGATGATCTAGCAAAGAGACTCAAGGTAGCCGTTAAGTTTGATAAAAAACTCAAGGCCGATGTCTCGGTGACTATTCACGGTGAGACTATCATACTGGCCAAACCACAGACTTTTATGAACCTGAGTGGCGATAGTGTAGCCAAGATTGCACATTTTTACAAGGTAAGTCCGGCTGATATTTGGGTAGTTTCTGATGATATTGATCTAGATTTTGGGACCATCAGGACTCGAGTCGGAGGAAGCAGCGGGGGACATAACGGCTTAAAAGATATTATTGCAAAAATTGGTGAGAATTTTGCCAGATTTCGAGTAGGAATCAAAAATGAAACTTCTGCAGACCTGCCTTCGGAGGCTTTTGTACTGCAAAAGTTTAACACTAGTGAGCTAGCTAAGCTCGAAGACATCACTAGTAAAGCGGCTGACATGATTATAGAATCTATCGAAAATGGGGTTGAAGAGACCTCGGTAAAATAAGGCTCCAGCGACTTATTAATGTACTTTATACCGCTCCATGCTCGCAATAATAATTATATCTTGCTAAGGTAGATTTAATAAAAACAAAAATAAAAAACAGACCAGCCGTATAAACTCGAACTGATCTGTTTATTATTCCCTTTAATGCCCCCGATAACGGGATTTTGGCGACCGTCACAAAATATATAAGTAGGCCGTGGCGTTAAAGGGAGTAATCTGCTCGCGAGATCTAAAAGGAGGGTGATTTTTAGATTAAGCCCCGCAGAGCAGATTACTCCCTTGAAATATATGGGAAATATGTTGTTGTTAAAAGAACGGTTAGTATACTATCACATAAGAAGTATATTGTCAATGCTTTTTACCACTTATGTTTATTGCTACTGAAATAATTACAGATAGAACAAGAAAATGAATATACAACATATTAGACATAATGACAATAGTTTTCCTAAATTACTACGCAGCATTGCTAGTCCGCCAAAACAGCTTTACGTAGCCGGATCAATACCAGACTTGCCGATGGTAGCAATTGTTGGCACCAGGAGGCCTACGGGCTATGGAAATGAGATTACCTACAGGGTAGCGAATGAGCTAGCTAAGGCTGGCTTTTGTGTAGTTAGTGGTATGGCACTGGGCATTGATAGTATTGTCCATAAGGCCGTCATAGAGGCCGGAGGATTAACCTTAGCAGTACTGGGCTGTGGACTCGATAGGCCTTACCCTAGGAGTAATACTGGCTTATTTGAAGCTATTATTAAATCTGGTGGAGCTGTTGTCAGCGAATATCCAGAGGGCACTGAGCCACTTCGGTATAATTTTCCAGCCCGCAATAGAATAATAGCTGGGCTGAGTATGGCTACCGTAGTAACAGAAGCCGATGCCAAATCTGGCAGCCTGATAACCGCTAACTTTGCGCTGCAGGCAAATCGCATGGTAATGGCTATTCCTGGGAATATTACTAGCCAACGTTCAGCAGGGCCTAATAACCTCATAAAGAGTGGCGCACATCTGGTGACAGGTGCATCAGATATCCTGGCACTACTTGGATTCCTCAGCCCTCATCTCGTTAAAGCCAAGCCTAAGGCTGATAGCAAGCAAGAGGCTATGATAATGGATTTGCTTTCGGTTGAGTCATTGACTTCTCAGCAGCTGATCGAGGAAACCAAGATTGACGCCATAAGCCTGGCCTCTATTATGAGCCTAATGGAAATAACTGGAAAAATAAAAAACCTCGGAGCAGGCAGTTGGATACTGGCTTAAAGTTGAAATTATACAAATAATGTAGTATAATATGTTTGCAATGTTCTTTGGAAAACTAGCAGCTTAAAGCTAAAGGGAAGCCTTTCGCCCTTATGGTCTGTCAGCCCATTGGGTTAAAGCCAAAGACAGTTGACCTTCTGCAGACAAAGAAGCTAGCTGAATTTACGCTCCTGCCTTGACCATGATAGACTGCTTGACTGCTAGCTGAGAGTTGCTACAAAAGCATCATAGGCAAGCCTCTGCAACCAATCGCAGGGCGGAGATGTCGGTATGGTACGGGAGAATTTGCCTCTCCCACCGACTGCTTGATTGCAATTCTCGGGGAGTGTCACTCCAAAATGACTGCTGCTTTTATTTTTTTACTAGCCAAGCGGCACATCCAAAGAATAGGGGCTCGGTGGTTTTAACCGCCGAGCCCCATTTTTATTCAGTGCCTTCATACTTCGTTAAACTACTCTACAAAATATTGGCTTCTACAGCTGAGTGACCGAACAGATTTAAATTTAGCCCCCCTATTCTTGAACTTATTGCTTATGCTTATATAAAGCTGTAAAATAAATTATATTATAAACATGGAGGTTATGTGGCAGTGTCTCAAGCTAAAGGCAAATCTAAAAGTAATATCGGTGAACTAATTTCTGGACTTGTTTTGCCAGCTATGTTTGTGATGGCCTGGGTTTTGGCCCTAAGTGGATCGCGAGCGCCGCTGTCTGCCAGTGTTGAGACTACTGATATTAATACCATTCATTGGCTATTGTATTTTACAGGCTGGGTTTTCCTGTTCTCCTCTGTAATGCACTCGTTATTTGCCAAGAATATGGCCAAAAGCATTGGCTGGGTTACGAACGGCTTTCAGTACGAAATAGCTGCCGTCAGCTTGGGCCTTGGAATAGCTTGTTTTTATGCTATTGGCGCTGGTATAGAGGCCTGTGTTGCCATCTCCCTACCAATCATTACTTTTTTGTTTTTCGCAGGACTCAACCACTTGTATGAAATGATTCGTGACAAAAACTATGCTCCTAATAATAGCCTGGTACTAATCTATGACTTTGGCATGTCAATATCACTTTTCGTACTAATACTGCCTTTTATAAAGATCTAAAGGCTGGTAACTGCACAAAACTAAACTGCGGCCAGGTAATGTATGTTTGTATCCTTTTTTATAGCCCTTGCTGCAATGCAACAAATAATTTTCTATAGTGCCAAGGTTTGACAATATCGGGTTTTGTATTATATAGTTCTTTTCCTGTGCACATTTGCATTAATACCAATTAAACACTAGCATATTCAAGTAGCCATAAAATTCATGCCTAAAAACTTAGTAATAGTAGAATCACCAGCAAAAGCCAAAACTATCGAAAAATACCTCGGTAGTGACTTTGAAGTACTCAGTAGCATGGGACATATTCGTGCGATCGCCAAGAAAAGCAAAGAAGGTGGTGATGCCATCGATATTAAAGCTGGTTTCGCTACTAGTTACGAGATAGATCCAGATAAAAGAAAGACTATTGCTGCTCTAAAGAAAGCTGCTAGTGGCAAGGAAGTATGGCTGGCTACTGATGAAGACCGCGAGGGAGAGGGGATTGCTTGGCACCTCTGTGAAGTCTTAAAGCTCGACCCGTCTACTACCAAACGAATCGTATTTCACGAAATAACCAAAGATGCTATTGAATCGGCTGTTAAAAATCCTCGAGTGCTAGATATGGATTTAGTACAAGCCCAGCAAGCCCGGCAAATACTCGATAGGATTGTAGGTTTTGAATTGTCACCGGTGGTGTGGCAAAAGGTACCGGGTGGCAAATCGGCAGGAAGAGTCCAGTCGCCAGCAGTGCGCCTTCTGGTAGAGCGTGAACGCGAGATTGATGCGTTCGAGGGTGCTAACTCATTCAAGGTCGTAGTTGTATTTAATATTGACGGCGCAGACATAAAAGCCGAACTACCTAGCAAATTCGACAGCGAAAGCAAGGCTCAGGCTTTTTTAGAAAGCCTTATAGGCGCAACATTTACAATAACGGACGTCACCACAAGCCCGAGCACTCGCAACCCTGGGCCACCATTTACAACTAGTACCTTGCAGCAAGAAGCCAATAGTCGTTTGGGTTTTAGCACCAAGGCTACTATGTCGTCGGCACAGAAGCTCTACCAGGAAGGTAAAATAACCTACATGAGGACTGATTCTGTTAATCTTAGTAGTCAGGCCTTGGGCCAAATGGAAAAATACATTAAATCCGAGTTTGGGCCGACTTATCATCAGCAAAGAACTTTCAAAACTAAGTCGAGTAGTGCACAGGAGGCACATGAGGCGATACGCCCTACCGACTTTAGTCTTCAGGTAGCAAGTGGGGATAGCTACAATCAAAAGCTTTATGAGCTGATACGCTCTAGGGCGCTAGCTAGCCAAATGTCACCGGCTAAACTAGAAAGAACTACCATCACAATTGATATATCTAAAAACAATTCTGTATTGATTGCAAAAGGAGAAATAATTGTCTTTGATGGTTTTTTGAAAATCTATGGTGCTAATAAGAAAGTTGATGCTATTTTGCCAGCCGTCAAAACTGGTGACAAGCTAAACCTGAATACTGCCACTGCAAAGCAGGTATTTGCACGGCCTCCAGCTCGATACACTGAAGGTAGCCTAGTAAAAAAGCTCGAGGAGCTCGGGATTGGCCGGCCATCTACCTATGCCACAATCATTAATACTGTCCAGCTGAGGGGCTATGCAATTAAGGGCGAAGGTGAAGGTACTCCCCGCGATGTAATAGTTTTGACTCTCACAAATGACGAACTCAAGCGGGCTATTGAGGAAGAGAAGACTGGCTCTGATCGAGGCAAACTTGTGCCTACACCTAGCGGAGAAGTTGTCAGTGATTTCCTAACCGGCCATTTTGACAGAATTGTTGATTATGATTTTACTGCCAAAGCCGAGCAAGAATTTGATCTAATTGCTGAAGGCAAGCTAGAACGCAACAAAATGCTAGAGGACTTTTACATTCCTTTTCACGAACTAATTGAAAAATCTGGTGATATCAAAAGGAGTGAGGTGGCGCAGTCTCGCGAGATTGGTTCCGACCCCAAGACTGGTAAACCTATACTGGCTCGCTTTGGACGTTACGGACCAATGCTTCAAATGGGATTGACCGAAGATGAGACCGATAAGCCCCGTTTCGCTCCGATGCCAGCAGGGGCTAAGATCGAAAACGTGACATTAGATCAAGCGCTTGAAATGTTCAAGCTACCCAGGACCGTTGGCAAAACAAAGGATGGTCAGGATATTATGGCCAATATTGGTCGTTTTGGACCATATATTCAGGTTGAAAAATTATTTGTATCGATTAAACCGCTCGATCCTCAAACCATTACTATTGAAGAAGCCTTGGCACTATATGAAGCTAAGCTAATTCAGGAGGCCGAGAAAAACATTGCTGATTTTGGAGATGGAGTGAAGGTTTTGAACGGTCGATACGGGCCATACATAACCGATGGCAAGAAGAATGCTAAAATACCGAAAGAAACAGAGCCAAAAAGCATTACGCATGAACAAGCTATTAAGATGCTGGCAGATGCACCAGCAAAAGGCAAAAGAAGCTTTAAAAAACGCCAGCCAAAGAGAAAATCTTAAGCTATTTCAAAGTTCTTTCTTTACGATATAGTTGACCGTAAGCGAGTTCGATGTTATAATGTTCTTGATATGAAATGGCCCACGCTGGCCATTTTGTGAATTAATAACCTCAATATGAACGAATTTACTACCCAACAACTCAATAGTTTGGTTGACTCGGCACTCGGAACCCTTAAAAAGGATCGTGACAAGGAAGTTTTGCGACGCAGGGGTGGTATAAATACCGAATCTCAAACCCTTGAACAAATCGGCAACGAGATGAGTATTACCAGAGAAAGAGTGCGCCAAATAGAGAAGGCAGCCCTGACACGACTGCAGGGTAAATCTGACCCCAAAGACCCCTTTGCGCTAACACTAGCCGGGCTTATTGATAATAAGGGCGGGCTAATAAGCTTAGAGAGCCTAGGACAGGCGGTAAAGCTTGATGAAAGCCTACTACCACATGTTATATTCTTGGTTAAAATAAATCCTGAGATTCTTTTTGTTGACCGCAACGATCACCACACCGCAATGATTGCTAATGCTTCGAACTTTGGAACCGATAATATTAAATCGATTCATGATGAGCTAGTGAAGACCGTTCGAGACTCTGGTAAGCCTGCAAAGTTTGCTAGTATCTACAAATTAATTGATGGTCCTCATAGTGAAGAAACTCTGCATGAAATGGCTAAGGCTTCGCGCTATCTGAGCGAGCTAGATGGTAACTGGGGTCTGACTAGTTGGCCCGAGGTTAATCCTAAAAGCATTCGAGATAAAATATACCTAGTGCTAAAAAAGACCGGTCGTCCGATACATTTTTCAGATATTGCCGACAAAATATCGACGTTAGCGGCTAATCCCAAAAAAGTTACCACCCAGGCCGTGCATAATGAGCTGATCAAAGATCCTCGTTTCGTGCTTATTGGGCGGGGAATATATGCACTATCAGAATGGGGATATCATTCTGGTACTGTAGCCGATATCATCGAGGAGATTTTAAAAGAAGAAAAAGCTCCCATGAATAAAGATGAAATTATCCGGCGCGTCCTGGCTCGTAGACAGGTTAAGACTACTACTATTGTTCTCAACCTACAGGAGAAACCACAATTCAAAAGGATCGAAAAAGGCATCTACGGATTGGCCTAAAGCTCAAGCAGTTAGCTAAAAGGGCATAAATTAAGTACAATAATAGAAACACAATATGGAAATCTTAAGCACTATTTTTATAACGATTGCTCAGGTAGTGAATACCGTACTATTTGAATTCTGGGGATGGCTACTTGTGGCTGGTTGGTTTGCTTACAAAATTTGGAAAAACAACCAAAAAGTTTCCTACATAGAGCGTTCGGAGCATGTTCTGTTGCAAATTATTGTTCCTAAAGATAACGAAAAAAAAGAGCTTTCGGCCGAGCAGCTCTTTGCTAGTCTGCACGGAATATTGAGACCCGTCGGAGATGATGGTAGTATCCAGGAGCATATCAGCTTCGAGATAGTTTCACACGACCATTTAATTTATTTTTATGTTTGGTGCCCGAAACACCTCAAGGACTATATTGAAAGCCAGGTTTATGCCCAGTATCCGCTAGTACAGATTACACCCATGGATACGGATTACAGCACAAAAGATTTGGCTGGCAAGAGTGCCTTCGCAACGGAGATAGTGCTTACTAAAGACGAAATTTTCCCGATCAAAACCTTTTTGACTTTTGAGGTAGATCCCCTGGCTGGCTTGACTACTGTTTTATCGAGCCTCGGAAATGATGAGGAGATGTGGATTCAAATGCTACTCGAACCCGTCAATGACAACTGGCATTCTAAATCTTTGCAGTATATCGATGAAGTCCGAAATGGCAAGCAGTCTGGCATCTTTGACAATTGGCAGAGCAGAACACTTAATTCGCCCTTTAAGTTCACCAGGCTATTAGCTTCGGCGGCATTTACACCCAGTATCTACCAAGCAAAGTCTGCACCAAAATCTAAGCCTGATAAAAAAGAACTCTCCACGGGACAAACCACGCTTCTTACAGCTGTTGAAACCAAGGCCCAAAAACTTGGCTATGCTGTTAAAATACGAGTCTGCTATATCGGAATAAGCGAGCAGGCAGCAAAACAACGCCTGCAAGCTCTAGTAGGTGGTTTTAAGCAATTTAATACCATCAATCTCAACGGATTTGGAGGCACCCCGATGGTAGAGGGGCAGCCCGCTATAGCGGCCTACCAGCAGAGGCTGTTTGATGACTCTGGCTACATTCTGAATATCGAAGAGGTCGCTAGTGTTTTTCATTTGCCGCACACCAGCGTAGAAACCCCTAATATTGCCTATACTTCGACTAAAGTAGGGGAGCCACCAGCGGGCTTACCGACCCTAGCCAACACCAAGGCAGAGGAGCTGAGTTTGTTTGGAAGCACAACCTTTAGGCAGGGCAATATAAAATTTGGAATCAAAAGAATTGACCGCGAACGGCACCTTTATGTAATTGGTAAGAGCGGGGTAGGTAAGTCTTTTATGCTTAATCTTCTGGCACTATCTGATATTCATCAAGATGAAGGTTTTGCTATTGTTGACCCGCACGGCGATTTGGCTCAAGACATCATGCGCTTTATTCCTGAACACCGCGTTAAGGATGTGATATATATTAATCCTGATGATGTTGACTTTCCGGTTGCTTTTAACCCCATGGAATATACCGATGTTAACAGACGTAATAACATTGCATCTGAAATCGTTGGTGTCTTAAAAAAGATGTTTGGAGATAGCTGGGGTCCAAGGCTTGAGCATATCTTACGGTTTACGTTACTAGCACTGCTGGAGACTCCAGGGACCACAATGCTTGGTATAACACGTATGCTAACTGACAAAAACTATCGCAAAATGATAGTCGATAATGTAGCCGACCCAGTTGTAAAAGCTTTCTGGCTAACAGAGTTTGCTAGTTGGAATGATAAATTTGCAGCCGAGGCCGTACAGCCGGTTTTAAATAAAGTCGGGGCTTTTACAGCCGTTCCAATAGTGCGCAATATTATCGGTCAGCCAAATAGTTCGTTCTCGATACGAAAGGCAATGGATGAGGGGAAAATTATTATTGTAAACCTCAGCCGCGGTCTAATTGGTGAAGACAATGCCGCTATTTTAGGCTCGCTTATAATCACCAAGATACAACTCGATGCAATGAGTCGTTCGGACATTTCAGATATCACAGCTAGGCGACCTTTTTATCTTTATGTAGATGAATTCCAGAATTTTGCAACAGAATCTTTTGCAGTAATTTTATCTGAAGCACGTAAGTACGGCCTAAGGTTAACCGTAGCTAATCAGTACGTCTCACAGATGCCAGAAGAGGTTAGGGACGCTGTTTTTGGTAATGTTGGGTCTATGGTAACCTTCAGGGTAGGTGCTGATGACGCACAATATTTGTCTAAATACTTTGAGCCAACTTTTGAGCCAATCGACTTGGTAAATCTGGACAAACGAAATATCTATGTGTCGATGAGTATCGATGGCCAAACGTCCATTCCTTTTAGCGCACAAAGCCTGAACATGCCACCACCATCTGACGATCATACAGCTGCTATTATCGAGCATTCTAGACATCATTATTCGATACCAAGAACGGAAGTAGAGCAGATTATCGGCGAGTGGGCAGCACCACCGGACCCCAAAGACGCTGCCAATCGAAATGATGGCTCTAGTAACGCTAGGCCTGCCTACGGCCAAGCGAACAGTCAGACAGCCCCTAGAGAGACTCAGGCGAGGCAAAATAAACCAGAGCTCCATGGCGTCGAACCAAAAAGGTACAGTGATATGATAAAAAACAAAGACCACGGCCCCAGCCAAAATAACCGGCACAAGAAGCACTACAAAAAATAGCACTCTTTGAAATGTAGGCTAGTTTTGCTTTTATATAAGCAAAAGACCTATACTAACACCCAACTACTTCATAAAAATACTATGTCGCACAATATATCTTTTGCGACATTATTGTTACTAATACTCAAATAACAACTTAAATGGCATTATTTGTATTTTATTCGACTTCCCTATTTTTTTTTGTTTTTTTTATATTATGGCGCTCAGTTTGTAATTGCTCTGTACTTAGATTGTTTTATAATAAAAAGTACTAATAAACAAAAACCGAACTAGGAGAGGGGTTAGAGGATTTCAGCCTTATTGGGCTTCTATCATTGAGTTACTTATAAAACGCTCGGCCTGGCACACGCAGATCTATATACTGGGTAGCTTGCTTGTTTTGAGAAGCCAGGAGGTCTAGTGTTGCTTGAAGAGATCTAAGCTGGGCGTCGGGTGTCTCTTCAGTATTAAATTTGATTTCATATCCTGCAGTAGTCTTAACGAGCAGCTCTTTGGTAGTTTCAGTGATATAGATCTGCTCTGGTCCGAGTGATTTGGCCTTAACATAATCGCAAACTTTAATTGCAAAACTCACGAAATCTCGTGAAAGTATTTTGTTGCCTACATCTACCGGCAAGCTACTACTATCTGTTAATACAGCTAGGCCTGTATTATTTTCGCCCTGAAGCTCGCTCATAACTCGGCCGTTGATTGAAACGATGTATTTTTTACTTCCAGTTTTCCATACTATAGCCGATTTTTGTTCGTCCGTCTTAACTATCAATTTATTAGGAAATTGCTTCTCTACCATTATTGCCTCTTGGCCTGTGAAAGTTTTTTGCAGCCTTCCCTTCAGGCTGTTGGTATCGAGAAAAAGCCAGTTCTTCCCTGCTAAGCTGGACTTGAGGTATTTTGTCACTTCATCATTGAGCCCCTTTGAGAGCTCTGTGTTCGGTCCTTGTACATATACCTTGTCGATTCGAAAAATACTAGAAAAGAACACCACACCTACAATAATGCCAATTAAAAGAATATACGGAGACAATTTTAGTATTAGTCTCCACCATCTAATTTGGCGCGGCTGCTTAGCTATACTGGAACCAGATTTTACACTGGTCTGTTCGAGTGGTGTAAATTCGTAGGATCTTTTAACTTGGCGTTTACTCAACTTGTTGGCCCTTTGCTTTTAGCGGCCAGCGATATGATTATTTTAGCTAGCGAAATTGAAGCATCTGGATTAAAGAATTTATGTATTGTTTTAGCGAGATACTGCATAGAGCTCGGATCACTAACGAGTTTAGAAATTTCGTTGATCAGTCTAACTCCCTGGAGGTCATCCTGCAACAGTAGCCTCACTGCCCCGTGCCTTGCAAGGTACTGGGCATTTTTAAGCTGGTGTTGGTTGGTTGAGCTTGGCAGCGGGATTACAATTGATGGTTTTGATAATGCCGCAAGCTCAGAAATCGAATTCATTCCCGCCCTTGCAACTACAATATCTGACCATCGATATGCGGCCAACATCTCGCCCGTCAAAAAACCGTGCGGATCGTAGCTGTGTTTATACTCTGATAGTAACCTGTGCCGCATAAAGCGGGCACGCTCAATTCCCTGCTTGCCTGCTATGTGCAAGATATTAAAGTTTTTAGTCAAAAGCTCGATATTGTCGAACACCAAGTTGTTGATGAATTCCGCCCCCTGAGATCCAGCAAAGATCATAATGTTCGGTTTTTGTTCATTAGGTTTTTTTTCTATTGGATCGGCGTTTATATAGTACTCTGGTCGCACAGGGTTACCTGTAAAATAAAGCTTTGACGAATCCTCGACACTACTATAGGCGGACTTAGGAAAGCTAACTCCGATTGCCGAGGCTCGCTTGGCTAAGATGCTATTTGCCTTGCCCATCACTACATCACTCTCGTGTATGACATACGGGATGCCTAGGTGTGTAGCTGCCAGCCCAACAGGCAATCCGACATGTCCGCCCTTAATAAATACCACGTCTGGCTTAAACTGCTTAATTATTTTGCGACTATAGGAATAGCCCTTGATTGTTTTTAAAATGTCAGCAGCATTTAGGGCCTGGGTTTTAATATCTGCTATTTCGCGTAGCTTGCCTCGGCCGTACCTTCTGAATTTGCCGCTGGGTATTATTTTATAGTTAATACCACTATGCTTGAGCAAGCTAGTTTCGTAATCGTTACCCGAACAAACGAATAATATTTCGGTGTCAGGACTAAGCTCGTGAAGTGACGCGATGACGGCGAGTACCGGCGATATGTGCCCGGCTGTTCCGCCCCCCGCTACTAGGATCTTCATCATAGACCTCCTTATAGGTGTATTTAGAAATGTTCTGTAATATTCCTACCGCCGTTAGCAATGCCAGAATACTGGTACCTCCATAGCTAATAAACGGCAGTGTTATGCCAGTCAGTGGAATCAAATTTAGCATAGCTGATATATTGATCAATGCCTGGAATGTTATCCAGAATATAATACCACTAGCAAGCAGTCTACCAAAATTATCAGGTGCCGTTCGCGCTATCCTGACACCCCTCCAAAACAATAGTGCAAAAGCTGTAATTAATAGAGTCGTGCCAACCAAGCCAAACTCCTCTCCTATAATCGCAAAGATAGAGTCGTTGGTCGCCTCAGGAAGATAGCCATAGGCCTGGAGGCTTTTACCTAGCCCTCTGCCGAATATGCCCCCGCTACCAATGGCAATTAAAGCTTGGTTAATATGATAACCTGCTCCAGATGCATCTTCGGAGTGATTAAAAAAAGTAGTAAGTCTGGCAATCCGATAAGGAGCAAGTATCGCTAGTAGTCCTGCTCCGCCACCAAGTACCAGTGTAGCAATCGCTGCACTCCACCACTGAACACCAGACACAAAATACATGACTAGCATCGTGGATATTATTACCATGGCACTTCCCATATCTTTTTGTATTAAAACAGCCAAAAACGCGATTACAAAAATTATTATTAAAAATGGCAGTAATCCTTCGATAGGCTTAGATAGGTTTTTCTTGTTTTTTGTCAGCCACGCAGCCATGAATATTACTGCGCCTATCTTAAAAAACTCGACAGGCTGAAAACTAAAGAAGGCTAGTTTTACCCACCTAGAGGCTCCACCACTGCTAATTGATAAGCCCGGGACCAAAACCAAAAACATCAGCACAATTGTAGCTATAAAAATTGGTGTGGCATGTTTTTGCCAGAAGTGATAGTCGATTTTACTTGCTGCAAACCAGCCAATAATACCAAGTAACATACCGACAGACTGGGTTATGAAAAAACTATTAGTGTCACTAGTACCCGAAGTTCGTTTTAGCACTGCAATCCACCCCGTGGAGTAAATAAGAACTAGCCCTACACCTACCAACGCCAGAACTAAAAGAGTTAGCATATAGTCTGGTCGGTGTTTATAAAAGATTGCTTTTTTTTGTTTTTGGCGTTGTTCCATTTGTTATCCTTTGCCGACCAGTGCGATCATGACGCCGAGTCCAGCACAAATACCTCCTATAATCCAGAGCCGCATGGTAACTTTGGTTTCTGGCCAGCCCATGGCTTCAAGGTGATGATGAAGTGGAGCTGATATAAATATTTTGCGCTTAAAAATTCTTTTAGATAAAATCTGAATAACACTCGACCCAGCTTCAGCTACAAATACCAAGCCGATGATTGGCAATACAAAAACTGAATTAGTTAGCATTGCGACAATTCCAAGGGCAGTACCGAGGGCAAAAGAGCCAACGTCTCCCATAAAGAACCTTGCTGGAAAAATATTGAACCACGTGTATGCAAGTACTGCGCCTGCCGTAGCCATACAAAAGCCGGCTATTCCGATATTGCCTTGCGCCAGAGCAATAATAGCAAAAGCTCCAAAAGATGTAGCCAATAATCCCCCCGAGAGGCCATCGAGACCATCTGTAATATTGACAGCATTAGCAGTTGAAACAATCACCAATATAAATAGTGGTATATATAGGATGCCTATTTCGAAATTTCCAACCGCGGGGATATGTATCATTCCGTAGCCGAGCTTAAAGTAAAAGTACAGTGCTCCTGCTATGGCAATCAGTAAAATTAGTGAAAACTTTATAATACTTTTTAAACCAGCTACACCTTTGCCTGAGCCTCGTATATTGATTATGTCATCGAGCAATCCAATAGCTCCCGCTGCTAGCAGTCCAAAAAGTGGCAGGTAGGTCTGTGACCTTGAAAGGTTCAATGTAAGGGTGACAAGGGTGATTGCTACAATCATAACTATGCCGGCCATGGTTGGAATATTGCGTTTGTGCTTCTCGGCATGCAAGCTAGCAAACACTGTAGCTTTTTCGCCAGTTGTGGTAGTTTCGCGCATTTTTTTCCAGAGCTTTAGCCTAAAAGCAAAGTGGGTATAGATGGGTGTCAGAGCTATGGCAATGCCAAAGCCAAGTGATACCTGGATGAATATAAAGCTGAAATTCTGAATTAACTGTTGTTCTGTCATAGTGTTCCTTTATTTTAGCAAGAAATAGCCCTAATTCCCACTCGGAGCTATCTGATAATACATAAATAACTGTCTGGCCACTTCAGCAAAAGCCGGTACAGTGGTTTTTTCGGCGAAGCCGTCGACCCGAGGATAGTTAACTCGGACGAGAATCACAAACCTAGGGTCCTCTACGGGTGCAAAGCCTACGAAACTACCAATATTCTTACTTTCCTCATAACCCGTTCCGTCTGGCTTTGGTACCTGGGCAGTACCCGTTTTACCTGCTATAGAATATCCAGTGGTTCGGGCTGGCCAACCTGATCCGTGCTGGACGACTTGCTTCATCATTTCGGCTAGTTCTGCAGCCGACTGGCGGCTCATTACATCATTCCTAATAACCGTTGGTTTGCTCAAGATGATCTCGCCACTAGCCTTGGTCTCTTTATCGACTATATAGGGTTTATATAGAGTTCCGCCGTTAGCGATAGCTGAGACTGAATTAGCTAGCTGGAGATTAGTGACAGATATGCCCTGCCCGAAGCTCATATTGGCATAATCAACATTATAGCCATCTGGTTTTTTGATAAATCCTTTAGCCTCGCCGGCTAGTTCAACTCCGGTCCGCTCGCCAAAACCAAATTTTTTGATGTATTCAAAGAAAACTTCCTTGCCTTTGCTTGTTATCTTATCGGGGTCGGTACCAAGTTGCTTGAGTACAAACACAACGCCGGTATTGAGTGACTTTTGTATGACATCGGTCATAGTAGAAATGCCGTACTTTTTATCATTAGCATTGTTGACTACGCGATCGTCTATTTTAGCTTCTCCGGTATCTTCGTACTTGGTGTCGGGCTTAACTTTGCCAGTATCAAGGCCGGCGGCCATGGTGATAACTTTAAAGCCCGATCCCGGTTCAAATTGGTTGGTAATATTGCTATTTATGAACTTGAAGTAGTCAGCTGCTGTGACGGCCTGATAGTTATTGGGGTCATAACTAGGATAGTTAACCATGGCGCGGATTGCTCCTGTCTTAGGATCCATAACTATGATGCTACCAGAATCGGCCTGATTGCTTTTGACAGCAGTTTCGATAGCTGTAGCCGCCATTTGCTGGATATTGCGGTCAATTGTCAAAACAAAATCACTTCCGTTCTCAGGTGTGATAATAGTATTTTCATTGGATGTAATCGGGACACCGAGTGAATCTGTGATAGCCCTACTCACCCCGCCCTTGCCAGAAAGGCTAGGATTCAAGAATTGTTCGATGCCATACTGCCCTGCTCCGTCTTGGTTTACGTAGCCAGTGATGTGTGCGAATAGTTCACCTTCGGGATAATTACGACCGTCTTGAGAATTAAGAATAATACCAGGCAGCTTTAGGTTCTTTATTTCGATAGCATCAGATGAGGAGAGTGACTTTTTAATGACCAAATACCTATTTTCTTTATTGCTAAGTTTTGTCTGTAAGTCGACGGTCTCTTCATTGGACAAGTACCTACTGAGCTTATTAACTGTGTCAGATGGATCTTTGATAAACTTAGGGTCGGCCGCAAGCAAGAATAACTGCTGGTTTAGAGCTATAGGATAGACTGCACCATTGCCATCGTTGACGTATATCTGGCCTCTTCGCGCCGGTATATCAAATTTGCGCGACTGCTGGGCATTGGCTTTTTCTAGATACAATTTATTTTGAAACACCTGTACAAACACGAGCTTGCCGAACATTATAAAACCAAAAATACCCATTAATATCATCAGATAAAAAATGCGCTTTGTTGGTGTTGGCTCTAGGATCTCGCTATCTGGCATATGAGCCTAATGAGCGGTGGCGTAAGAAACTGTTTTGACAGCTGATAGCTGGGCCGTCTGGGCAGCTTTTTTGGCCTCTGCAATCGATTGTAAACGCGCTGCGTCGATACTCAGGTTGTCTTTAGTAGTTTGTAGTTCGCCCTGTTTGTGCTCTAGATTTGATATTTTATAATTGAATGTTTGAGTTTTGGTCACCTGATTAAGATACATCAAACCCAACAATATCACTAGACCTATGAGCATCAAAGATGCCGATACTGGTCCGGTCTGAAACTTAATCTTGTTTTTGACGATATTCTGATTTTTTCGTAATGACATTGCTGCTGTGGACATGAGGGCTCCTTATTTGTTTTTATTTTTTTGTTTTTGTTTTTGTTTTTGTTGGTAACCTAAACTATTTAACTACTCGAACCTTAAGCTTTCGGGCTCGTGGGGATTGGTCTTTGACTACGATACTCATATTCGGACTCCTTTTGTTTTTGTTTAGTTTATTTTTTCGACGAGACGGAGTTTTGCACTCCGGGCTCGTGGGTTGTTATCTTTGATTGATCCCTTGATAGGCTTTTTATTAACTAGCCTATAGTTTGGTGAGCTTATTTCACTACCAGTTACCAGGTCTTTGATGCCTGTAGTAATTTCTTTGAAGTACTGTTTTACTATTCTGTCTTCAAGGCTATGAAAGCTGATGACAGCTAGACGACCATTCTTTTTGAGGTTTGCGGCAGCTAGTGGCAATGTCTTTAGAAGATTTGCTAGCTCTTGATTGACTTCAATGCGTATGGCTTGGAAGGTCTTGGTGGCTGGGTTTATTTTTGAATTGCCCGGCAAGACGCCAGAGACGATCGATGCTAGCTGTTTGGTGGTTTTGACTGGCTCTAGCTGGCGCTCGGCGACTATCGCTGAAGCAATTCGCCTGGACCTAGTTTCTTCACCGTAGCGGTATATGACACTAGCAAGGTCTTCCTCGGAATACTGGTTTACGACCATCTCTGCAGTAAGCTCTTGGTCTTGGTTCATACGCATATCCAGATTAGCCTCTTGGCTAAAACTAAATCCGCGATTGGCTTGGTCGAGCTGCGGAGATGAAACTCCAATATCCAACAGCACTTTATCTACCCTTCCGACACTATCCCAGTCGATATCTGCAAAATTGCTATGTATATATTCTACATTTGAGCTATCTGAAAACTTATTTTTAAGTTCCTCAATTGCTTCGATGTCTGTATCGACTAGTATTAATCGTCCGGCTGGACCGATGAGGCCGAGAATCTTCTCGGAGTGCCCACCGTACCCGGCTGTCATGTCTATGACCGTCTCGCCACTTTTAAGATTTAGCAGCTCGATGGTTTGCTCTAGTAATACTGGTTTGTGTAATTTCATTGTCAAGGTCACCTATTTAGCAGCCAGTTATTGGTTTTTGTTTTTGTTTTTTGGTTAAAGGGCTCAAGGCTTTTGGCGCTTGAACCGCTATGTGGTAAGGACTTTAATGAGTCCTTATTGAGTGTGTGAGATAGTTTGTGAGGTGGAGTTTTATATTGTTTCATAAGATGCTAGGGTCTTTATTTAAGCGTCACCCTCCAGAAACGCTTACTGACTGCCAAATAGTTAACTTTGTGTTTTGATTTTTATTTTTGTTTTTAAGGATCCGGCTATTATAAGTCCATCGGATAGCTTTACTTTGGTGCGATTCGCCAGTATTTGCCGGCGCGAACCAACACAACTGCGCGAGCATTGCTAAGTAAAGCCATTTGGTGGGCTTCTAATGTAACTCTCCCCTGCTTGGAATCAAGCTTAGAAATAGATTTGCCTATTCTGAATTTAACATTCAAATCGGCGATCGATTCATCTAGAATGTCGCCTGATAGTGCGGTTTCCATTTCGCTGTCCCAAACCGTCTTGGAGTAAAGGTGCAGGTATTGGCCGAAGCCCTGGGTAACTACTACTTCGTTTCCTAATTCGCTTTGCAATTCGCTAGGAATTGTAAGCCTATTTTTGTCGTCTAGTTTTCTTTCGAAGTAATCCATTGTTTCTCTTTTGTTACCCACTTTTACCCACTGGAACTATTGTACTACTCCTTACTACCCACTGTAAAGGGTTTTTAGATACTTTTTTATATGCTAAATACCATACTTTATATGCTTAATATACGAACAAAATACGAATTACCCACTTAAAATGTTTGCTATAATAGTTTTATGAGACACTTAAAAAAGATTCAACCAGACTACATTCATAGTGCATTTTTCGGAGTTGAAGACAGCTTAATATCAACAACCGGCGCACTGGCAGGTATCGCCATTGGGTCAGGCAACAGGTCCGTTATACTGCTCACTGCCCTTGTTATTATTGCTGTCGAATCGACCTCGATGGGAGCCAGCGAGTTTATTAGTGAAGAAACTGAGGAGGAAATAGAGAAACTAAAACTCCCCGCTAACCCAAAGATTAGCGGGTTACTGATATTTTTATCGTATGTCGTAGCAGGCTTAGTGCCTTTGGCTCCTTACTTATTCCTCGCTCCGGCGCAGGCCATACCAATAAGTGTTATGCTCGCTCTAGTTGGCCTTGCTATACTGGGCATAGTAAAGGGTAAGCTAACAAAATTAAATCCCCTGAAGTCAGCGCTTGAAGTTCTGGTAATTGGTGGGATAGCTACATCAATCGGAATTGTGGTTGGAATTGTGTTTAAAGTCTAGCTTAGAGATCTAGCTTTTCGTCCAGATAAGCCCTTAGCTCGCTTATTTTGATACGTTCTTGCTCCATCGTGTCGCGTTCGCGTACTGTAACGGCTTTGTCTTCGAGGCTTTCAAAATCGACTGTCACACAGTATGGTGTTCCAATCTCGTCTTGACGGCGATAGCGCTTGCCAATACTTTGAGTTTCGTCGTACTCGACATTATAGTTGCCCGCTACTGTATCGAACACTTCATTGGCCAACTTGGATAGCTCAGGTTTTTTGCTAAGTGGCAGTACAGCTACTTTTACAGGAGCAATCTCTGGTGCGAAGCGCATTACGATACGCTCCTCCCCGTTAACTTCTTCCTTATCATATGCGTCAAGCATAACAGCCATTAATAGTCTCTCGACTCCGACTGATGGCTCTATCACATATGGCAAAAAGCGCTCGCCAGAAGCCTCGTCAAAATAAGACAGGTCTTTGCCGCTCTCTTTAGAGTGCGCCTTCAGGTCGTAATCGGTACGATTAGCTATGCCGTAGAGCTCTTTGAAACCAAATGGGTACTGGTATTGGATATCGACGCTTGACTCGGCATAGTGTGCCCTCTCATCATCGGCATGGTCGTGATACTGAAGATTTTCCTGGCTTAGTCCGAGACTTAGTAGCCAATCCATAGCTGCCACTTTGGAGGCTGCGTATTGGTCTTTGGCTTGGTCGGGGTGGGTGAATACTTCTAGTTCCATTTGACTAAACTCACGTAGGCGAAAGATAAAATCACCAGGCGTTATTTCGTTCCTAAAAGCCTTACCTATTTGGGCGATACCGAATGGTAGTTTTTTACGGGTAGTCTCACGAACATTTTCGTACTGTGAAAAAATACCGCCAGCAGTTTCGGGCCTAAGATATGCTTCATTGGAGGCATCTTGCACTGGTCCGACCGAAGTCTTGAACATCATCTGGAAGGTTCTAGATGGCGTAAAAGAGTGCTTAGCATCACAACTTGGGCAAGCTAGCTCTTCTAGTTTTTCATCGAGCTTTTTGAGGTCATTAGTATCAACTCCTGCAAGGTGATCAGCTCTAAAACGATGTTGACACTGCTTGCAATCTACCATTGGGTCGACAAAGGTTTCGATGTGGCCGCTAGCCTTCCAGAGTTTTGGATTTTGAATGATGGCAGTATTGATACCAACAACATTGGATTTTTTATATACAAAATTCTTCCACCAACTTGACTTAATATTGTCCGCCAACTCTGATCCGTATGGTCCGAGGTCCCAAAATCCTGCTAAGCCACCGTAGATATCTGAAGCTTGGAATACAAAGCCACGCCTCTTGGCATAACTTGTTAGCTCTTCCATCGATAATTTGTTTTTTGATTTATTCATGACCATATTATACCTCAGCTAAACACTGCCATGCAAAAGATTTGTGCTCTCAGACATAACTTTTACACTTTTTATTTTGCGCTCTAGGTTGTACTGCAAATAATCAATGATTAGATTTAGCGATTTGCCAAGTACTAAACTGCTAACGCTTAGCCGCAAAACGGTTGTTTTGGGGTGTGACATACAAATCTTCCAGAGCTTGGCGACATCCATATCGATAACCGAGCTTGTAGCGCCCACCTTGGAATTGCTTAGGCTTCCTTCTGAAAAGTTTAAATAACAGCTTCTCGAGCCTTCTTGCCACTGAATATCGGGCGCTATGCCAGAGGTCTGCATGATGCCAATTAGCCCGTAGTTGAGTAGCAGCGCAGTTTTACTATTGGTAGCGATATCAATTAGGCTCTCGCGGTAGCTTAGATATAGCTTTTGGTTTGGCATCTGTTCGGCAGTCACCAGGGCTACTACCTCGGTCAGTAATAAAGCGCTGATATTTATTTCAAGAGACTTGGCCGAGAATAAGTTTTGACCGATTGCTCTGGCGCCTACTACGGTCGGCAGTTTTGATGTGCCTAGAACCTGAAACTTGCTCTCTACCAATGGTTCCATGTGTGATTGTAATTTTGCTGTGGGTTTTTTGATTCCCTTGGCAATAAAACTTGTTTTACCCTGCTCTTGACTAAAGACAGTGATGATTTTGTCGGCGTCTTTAAGGCTTTTTCTGCCAACAATAAACCCTGTCAGCTCAACTTGCTTCATTTTTGCCCGCTATATAGCTTTACCAGATCCACGAACTGGGCAATCGAGAATTGGCTCTTAGTATAAATGCCGACAATATTTAGCCCAACCATCAGTTCTTTATTCATATTTAGCTCATCGGTATTGAGGCCGGTAACGATCATAACTGAAAACCTATCACCGCCTGGCTGCCGTCTGAGGGTCTTGAGGAGTTCGAAGCCATTCTTTTGTCCTAACATGATGTCGAGTACTATTAGGGCATGCTGGCGAGGCTTAAACTTTGCCAGGGCTTCAAAAAAATCTTTAGCTACAACCGACCTAATACCTTCGGCTTTAAGTGACTGATGGTAGACCTCTGCTAAAAGAGTGTCGTCTTCTACAATTAATACGGACTGCTTCATGCTACTTATTGTACAGAAGTGGAATCTGATTAGACAGCTGCATTCTTATAAACACAACTCTTTGGCCCTGATAATTCACAAACCTGACACTCCCTCCATAGGTCTTGATTAATTTATCTACAAAATCAACCACATCCTTCAGGAATTGGTTGGTACTAAGGGCCTTAGAGCCAGCTATTCGGACTGTCACATAGTCGCCTCTTCGGCGCAATCCGATACTGAGGTCTTTGGAGTGGAGATCTTCGAGGATTATGATATCGAGGATGATCCTGATTATCGACGATATGGCCCTAACCTCGCCCATGACATCGACGAGAGGCTTAACTCTGTCGGTGCGAATCCGTACTGTGACACCCTGAAATGACGATTCTGCCAGAGCAATAGCTTCTACCAGATTGGCAGTTCGGGCACTAAAATCGCCTATTTGTCTGCTAATAAACAGCAGCTGGCTCAAGAGGTCAATATTGATCTTGTTACGCTTAACTAATATTTTCAAAAGCCTCGGAGCTTTGGTTTTGGCTTTGCTTTGACCGAGAGCATCTTCGATTATGAGTTGGTCAGAGGCTATCCTACCGACTAGTTCGGACAGGATAAAATTAAAGTAGTCGTAATCAAATAGCATGAGCCTAGCATAGCTTTTGTGTGACCTATAGAGCAAGCGTAAGCTTTTATTATGGTACTAATTTCATACCGGCCAAGATGCCTTCGAATATAGCGCCATACTTAGCAGAGTCACTAGTACTTAATACCATTATTTTCTCTCGTAGAGGTATCACAACCACCTCAGACTTGAGCTTAATTTTAGAATCAAATGTACCAACATACTTACGCCCCTTAATACCTGAGACTACGTAATCTGAGGCCTTAACGTCGCTACCTATTTTTTTAGATTTATCATCGTAGTCCTTAACAATTTTGTCGTAATCGGCTCTTTTAAGTTCCAGGTTAAAACCATGCAGATCGGAGCTTTGATCGATATAATTTGGGTCGGCGATACCTGTGATTGTGCCATCAGTTGGCTTGGGCTCAATAGACCAGCTCCAGAGCTTAGGAATAGGCAGCTCAAAACTACCGAACTCAGCCGGCGATTTATAGACATAAGCTTGGGCCAAAAGCTCGTTGTTAGATACAACAGTTTGGTCGGCTACTCCTTGCGCTAGTCCTTTTTTATACTGGGCGTCTAGATCAGCTTTTTTGACCTTGGAGCTGTTTGCCGAAACCACAATTAAAGCCACCAATAGTAACAATACGACCCCGGCGCCTAGGCCTATTGCTAAAATCAGGCCCGTATTCTTTTTTCCGGGTTTTTGGATGTTCATACTCATTGGGTCTGGCAAGCCAGGCCCTGGTGCTGGAGATTCCGGATTGTTTAGTGGGTTTTGGGCTTCCATTATTAGTCTTTCTTAAGATTAGATTCGCCCGGAGCCCAATCGACCGGACAGAGTCCGCCAGTCTGGAGGGCCTTTACGACTCGCATTGTCTCCTCGACGCTTCTTCCGACACTGTCGTCAGACATTACGACATAACGCAGGTTACCTTCGGGGTCTATAATAAAGGTTCCACGTTCGGCTTCTCCGCTGTCCTCTTTGAGTATTTCATAAGCTCGTGTTAGTGAGTGGGCTGTATCGGCTACAATTGGGAAGCCGACGTCCTGGAGATCTCTCTCGAACCACGCCTTGTGCGAAAATATGCTATCGGTGCTGGCTGCTAATATTTGAGTGTTAATTTTTTCAAATTCTTTTTCCATTTTTGCAAATCCCTCAATTTCGGTTGGACATACAAAAGTAAAATCGCGGGGGTAAAAAAACAGAATAATCCATTTGCCCTTAAAGTCTTTAAGGCTGAGGTCACGGTAGTCGTCCTTGATGCCTTTTTGATAAGCCGGAAGTTTAAAGTCTGGGGCTGGTTGGTTTAGTCTTAACATTGGTTTCTCCTTTTAAAATTAATTTTAATGATTTTTTTAAATCCACCTCTCGGTCGGCGGTATAAATGCCGTGATGCTAGCTGAGTTTGCGTTAATATAGACCAGCTAAGGATTTGTATTTCAATGACTTTTCATTCAATCATAGGCTTAATTATACTACAACGATGCCACGAGCTCAAAACTGATAGATGTTGGCAGAACCTATTTTTTGGTCGATCTTAATTCCCTCAAAACTAAACCCATAAGATATTACCATTGCTCCAGGCTTAAGCTCGGCTTTAAGCTTGTCATAAAGCCTAGCCATAAAGGGTGTAGCGCTAAAAACGAATACCACACTAGCTTTAGTGACATCACCACTCCAGTAGTCGCTTATGACAATCTTGGCATCGGGTTGTTTTCTGAGGCGAAGTCGCGAAAATAAGGCCAAAAACGGATTGAGCTCGTAGCCAAGTGCTCTATAACCGTGCTTAACGGCCGAGAGCAAGATACGACCATCACCGCTACCCATGTCTACTACCAAGGCACCTTTGC